>MHHA01000035.1 GCA_001805845.1 Omnitrophica WOR_2 bacterium RIFCSPLOWO2_12_FULL_46_30 | reverse complement strand
AAGAAATGTATTAGGGTATTGATAATATGGTATCCTAATGGCTGAATGCCGCTAAAAAGGTAATTAAAACTAAAGGTAAGCAGTAACAACGGCCTGAACATTCCTATAGGAATTTCCGGATCAGAAGTGTAGTATCCTTTAAAAAACATAGGGATATGACGAATATCTTTAATGTAGAGATTCGTTATAATAGAATGGGCGTCATCAAAAATAAAGATTCCCTTCAAAGAATTAAAATACAGCGAAAGGCAGAAGAAGGAAAACAATGATACTATTAAAAGATTTTGTTTCGTTTGGTTCATAGTTATTAAAGATGGATTAGTCAGCAAGGCAGAAAAAAACCGCATCTTTTATATCGTCATAAAAAGATGCGGTTTTTTTGATCAACCACAAAAAATGTTATGGATGACTGTGCTTAGTAATAACACCGGTTGAGGCGTAGCGGGCATTGTAAGAAATGGCGGTACTGGCCGGACAGATTGGCAATGCGCCTCCCATTATAAAACAAGACAAGAAAAGCCCGGAGGATATGACTTTTGGAAAACCGCTCGTGCCTCTGTCGCTGATATCCCAGGTTGGGTTTATAGCAGCCTTAGCGTAATAAGCAGAAAGAGCGCCTCTAATAGCGCCGGTATTGCCATCGCAGGATGCCTGTTGCGCGTCTCTCCTGAGATTAGTAAACCTGGGTATTGCCACTGCCGCTAAAATACCAATGATAACAATTACCATAACCAACTCAATTAATGTAAAACCCCTATTTTTCATTCTTCACCTCCTTTGTTAGGATAACATTACTTAGTTATCCTGTCAAGTTTTTTTTACAGGTTTTTTTTACGGTATGATGCCTGTAACAAAAAACCTATTCTCCATTTGGCTTCACAGCCGCCTTTACATTTGTAAAGACGAAGAATAGGTCGCGTTTACTAATAGCTGCGCAGGATTTTAAAATAAATACGCTTTCTTATTATGGATCTCTTGCTTTACTGGCAGCTGGCTGCCTCGCTGTCCATCTTAGGGCGAGCGGGCCCTATTAGCTTTGCGCCCCATCCTTACGAATGGTTTGCCCTTTTCAGTTCCAAATTGTCAAAAAAAGTATACCATATAAAAAACTCTTTGTCAATCCTACCGCTTGTTCTACCGCTTGTTCCTGTTGCGCTTGGCTCGCTCAGGATTGACACTGAGCGCAGTTGAATGTGTCAAATATTCTTGACGCGCACGCAGTTTATGTTATAATCGTTAAACCATGAAAAAACATTTAACTACTCCCACAAAGATACAAAGCAAGCGCTCGCAGGGATTCCGGCGCAGGATGAAAACTGCAAACGGCAGGGCTGTTTTAAGGCGCAGGCGCCAAAAAGGAAGAAAACGTTTAGCTATTTAAATGAAGCCCCTATGCTATTTTTTCTCAGCAAGGCCGGAGCTCGCCTGATAAGATTTTATCAGAAGCATATTTCTATGCGGCTTACTCCCTCCTGCCGCTATTATCCCTCTTGCTCCCGCTATTTTCTGGAAGCAGTAGGTATGTATGGCATAATCCGCGGCTGTGGGAAGGGTTTTTTGAGAATAATACGTTGTAACCCTTTCTCCCCCGGAGGCGATGACCCTGTAGTTAAATAACCTATAGCGTTTAGTTAATCAGGAGAAGAATACAATATGAATAAGCGGATTTTTTTAGCCATAGTTCTCTCTTTCTCAGTACTTTTTTTCTGGCAAATACTTTTAAAAAGTATTTATCATATTGATAATAAAGATGTTAGAGATATAGCATCTCAGCGAGAAACGAAAGAAGAACTACCTCAAGAACCAAGCAGCCAATCCTCAGTTGCAGATAAACCCGATTTTAGCCCTTTAGAGAAAATTGAGACCGACAAGCTTGTGCTTGAGTTGGTTAATCCCGGCGCCAGGATTCATAGAGTCCATTTAAAGGACTATAAACTTAATACCCAGATTACAGGAGCGGTATTTTCTAAGTATTTTGAAGATAAATTATATACTTTGCAAAAGATTGATGATAAGTTACAGCTTATCGCTGAAGAAAATGGACATTCTATTATACAAAACTTAAACTTCCGTAACGATAATTATATCATAGAGTTAGAAACAATCTATGATAATAAATCATCAACAAATTGGACATTAAATGATAAGTTAATCCTGAATTCAGTACTTGATAATTCTCATCCTGAGGAGAAGCGCTTATTTGAAGTTGTTTTCCTAAATCAAGAAACCAAACGCAAGAACCTTCTTGGAATTAAGAATAAATATGTCCATAACGAGACCTTTAAAGCTATGGGTTTCCGGGATCGCTATTCCTGTATTGTCATCAGTCCCCGGTCATCAGTTCTTAGCCCCCAGTGCAAAGCTTATATTGAGAAGCAAAATGGTTCTGCAGAAATTGGATTAGATTTAGGTACTATTAATGTCCCCGCGAATAATCAGGTAGTCCTGAAATCAATAATCTACTGCGGGCCTCAGGATATCAGCCTCTTAAGGCAAAGTAAATTAGGATTTGAAGGGATTGTCCATTATGGCAGTTTTGATTTCATTTCTAACGCCCTCCTTTCTATTTTGCGCTTCTTCCACCTTTTATCTCATAACTGGGGAGCAGCTATAATTTTATTAAGCGTATTTGTTTTCTTTTTCCTCTATCCCTTGACCGTAAAACAGATGCGCTCAATGAAGCAAATGCAGGAATTACAGCCGCATATTGAGGCCCTGCGTAAAACTTATAAAGATAATCCTCAAAGAATGCAAAAAGAAACTATGGAGCTTTACCGCAGGCATAAGGCAAATCCTTTCGGCGGGTGCCTGCCGATTATTCTCCAGATTCCCATATTCATAGGTTTATTTCAGGCCCTCAGCCGCTCCATTGTGCTTAAGGGCTCTCACTTTTTATGGATTAAGGACCTGGCTGACCCGGATAAACTTTTTATACTTACCTTTTCTCTTCCGTTTATAGGCCGCGAAATTAACCTCTTGCCCATTCTTATGGCAGTAACAATGCTTTTCCAGCAAAAGCTTTCTCTAAAAACAAGCGCAGCTTCTCCAGAAGCGCTTCAACAGCAAAAGATGATGACGGTAATGATGCCGATAATGTTCTGTTTCATTTTCTATCATTTGCCGAGTGGATTGAGTATCTACTATCTTGTAAATACCTTACTCAACGCAATATTCCAATGGAAAACACTAAAAGCAGCAGCTCCGGCTCAGTCCCCGCTGGTTCGGTCGGGGTAGACAAGACAAGCTTGGTCCCCGACACTTCGGCCGGGGCAGGCGAGTTAGAATCAATAGAAACCCAAGGGAAAACGCCGGCTGAGGCAATTGAGAAGGCTCTGGCTATTCTAAGGGTTGATAGAAGCAAAGTTAAAGTCAAAATTCTATCTGAAGAGCAGAAAGGGCTTTTTGGTATGGAAGGAGCTCGGCCGGCTAAAGTCAGAGTAACGCTGCTGAAGAAGAAAAAGACTTGACAGGGTTAGTTAATTCTAAGATAATAAGAGAAATTACACGAAAATTATAAGCAATGTTCCACGTGGAACAATTAACTGAAGTGGTTTCACCTACGCCACAGAAAGCTACAGGTTTTGTCCGTAAGGAACTTCTGCTTTAAGGCAAGAAGTGTTCTTATAATTGTCTTTGACTAAGGATTTATGGTTAAAATAATAGCAATCTGTAATCAAAAAGGCGGCACTGGAAAAACCACTACCGCGGTTAATCTGAGCATGGCCATAGCTTCGGCTGGGAAAAGGGTGCTCTTGGTTGATATTGACCCTCAAGCCAATGCCACCAGCGGTTTGGGATTGGACAAAAACAAAATTACTCAGAGTACCTACGATGTTTTAATTGAAGAAACCCCCATTACCGAGATAATAATGTCCAATTTAGAAGGAAAAATGTCCATTTTGCCTTCTAATTTTCATTTAGCTGGCGCAGAAGTAGAATTGGTCTCAATTTTGAGTCGTGAGCACCGTTTAAGAAAGGCCCTGGAAGCAATAAAGACAGAGTTTGACTTTATTTTTATTGATTGTCCGCCATCTCTAGGGCTTTTAACTATTAATGGCCTTAGCGCGGCTACCTCAGTAATCATTCCGGTGCAATGTGAATATTATGCCCTGGAGGGCCTAACCCAGTTATTAAACACCATAACCTTAGTCAGGGATAATCTAAATTTGGCTTTAGAGATTGAAGGCGTGCTCTTGACTATGGCGGATTACCGGACTAATCTTACCCAGGAGGTGATTACAGAAGTCAGGTCTTATTTTAAAGAAAAGGCCTATCAGACGGTTATCCCGCGCAATATCCGTTTAAGCGAGGCCCCCAGTTTTGGCAAATCCATTTTTACTTATGATAAAGATTCAATTGGCGCAAAGAAATACTGGGAATTGGCTTGTGAAATTTTGGGCATTGATAGTATGCAACAAATTGAAAACAATAGAGTTATAAATATTGAAAGGGCTCAAAGCGCAGCCGGTAACCAAAATAGAGGAACAACCTTTACTGCAGAAACAGCCTGACGCTTCGGCTTCGCTCAGTGTCAACTCTGAGCGTAGTCCAAGGGTTGATAGGGAAGGAATTGTATAATGGAAAGAAAAGGTTTAGGCAGAGGCTTGGGCGCGCTTATTCCCGAGAGAGAACAACCGGCGCATCAAAAGGAAAAAATAGTTTATGTCCCTCTTGAGCAGATTCAGCCGAATCCATATCAGCCGCGCGAGAATTTTGCTCCTGAAAGCTTGGATGATTTGACTGCCTCAATTAAAGAAAAGGGTATAATCCAGCCGGTTCTGGTAAGGGTTACTCCCATTGGCTATGAGCTTATCGCTGGCGAGCGCCGCCTGCGGGCAGCCAGGAGCCTGGGTATTAAAGAAATACCGGTAATCATTAAAGAAGCAAAGAATGAAGAATCTTTAGAGCTTGCCCTTATTGAAAATATTCAGAGGCAGAATCTAAACCCCATTGAAGAAGCGCACGCTTATAAGCATCTGATGGATGAATTCAGCTTTACCCAGGAGAAGATTGCCCAGACCATTGGCAAGGCCAGGGTTTCCGTAGCCAATACCTTACGGCTGCTCAAATTACCTTTAGAAATTCAGGAGATGCTGCGTAAGAATCTGCTTAGCTTTGGCCATGGCAAGGTTCTATTGGAGGTTCAGGATGCTCATCGCCAGCAGGCCCTGGCCCGGCAAGTTGTTTCTAAAGGGTTATCAATAAAGGAGTTAGAACAATTAATCTTACCCCATCATAAATCCAGAAGACAAAAAGCCCAATCAGCTAAAAGCCTGACTTTGCCGCATATCAAAGCTATTGAGGAAGAATTCCAGCAGCTTTTTGGCACTAAGGTAAAGATTCTCTCCAGCAGAAAATGCAAAACTATACAAATTGAATTTTATTCTGACGAAGATTTAGAAAGGATTTATCAGGTGATAAAAGGATAAGGTTTAGGTTAAGGTTAAGGAAGCGAAAGAGAATGGGCGTAAACCAGGCGACATTAGTCCTCATAAAGCCGGACGGCTTAAAAAAATCCCTGACCGGGAATATCCTGACCCGTTTATCCGAGACTAAATTAGAAATTGTCGCGGCTAAGATTGTGCGGGTTTCCCGGGAATTGGCAGTGGAACACTATGCCCACTTGAAGGGCCAGCCATTTTTTGAAGAGCTTATCCGCTACATTATAGGAGAGCTTCATGGCCGCAAGAAAGTCCTGGCCATGGTTTACTGGGGTGAGGATGCCATTGAGAAAGTGCGCAAACTTTCCGGAGCAACTAATCCGGAGGAAGCTGACCCGGTATCCATCCGCGGGGCATACGGCAGGATTACCACCAAGGGTATTTATGAAAATGTAATTCATGCCTCCGGCAATGAACATGAGGCAAGGCGGGAGATACAGCTTTGGTTTCATCCCGAAGAAATTATCGTTGACCTCTATCCGACAAAAGAAGCCGTTGAAAAGGACGTAAAGAAACGGCAATGGCTTAAATAAGCAAGCTTAAGAGTTGCGCTCAACCTTGTTAACCTCGTAGGTTAACAAGGTTGGTCTAAGGAGGATAATGTTAACTGGAATGACAGGATTTGCCCGGGCGAGTTGTCAGGTTAAGGATACGCATTTTAATCTGGAGGCGCGCAGCCTTAACCATCGCTATTTAGATTGCTTAGTGCATTCCCCCGACGGATTCGGGGAGTTAGAGGATTTTATTAAGGCGCAGGTAAGGGCCAGGATAAAACGCGGCAGGATTACCGTGGTTTTATCAATAGCCAATCTGCATCCCAAAGTCAAGGTAGATTATGCCCTGGGAGAAAATTATGTGCGAAAATTAAAAGAATTAGGCCATAAGCTGAAATTGGAAGATAATCTCTCCTTAAGCCAGATTATAAATTTAGAAGGGATACTTAAGCTTGAGAAAACGCCGTTAACTCCGGAATTTATCCAGGCCATAAAAACACTGGTGGAGAGGACGCTTGAGAAATTAGCCGCCATCCGGCAGAAAGAAGGCCGGGCGGTCAGCGCAGATATTTTAAGACGGCTGGGAGTAATAAGAAAAGAAGCCGAGAAGATCAGGCAGGGCGTTAAGGTTATCAATGCGCAAAAGAAAAATATTCTCTCGCACGAGGAATACAGCGTATTTTTAAAGAGCACCGATATCGCGGAAGAGCTCACCCGGATTAGCTATCATCTGAAAAACTTTCTAACCACCGTCAAGAAATCAACTTCCAGCGGAAAGGAATTGGATTTTATTGCCCAGGAGGTTCAGCGGGAAGCAAATACCATTTCCGCCAAGGCGCAGAACGCCGCGGTTTCGGCTTCCATCGTAAAGATAAAAAGCGCCATAGAGCAAATCCGGGAGCAGGCGCAGAACGTTGAATAACAAAAGAAAAGGTAAAATCTTTATTGTTTCCGGTTCATCGGGCTCAGGGAAGACCACTCTGCTGAAGCGGCTTGCGTCACTCAAAGAATTTCGCGGTAACTTAGTTAAAATTATAACCGCAACCACGCGCGAGCCCCGCGACCTTGAGAAAGACGGCAGGGATTATTACTTTTTGGGCCGGGAGGAATTTTTAAGACGGCTGCATAACGGAGAATTTATTGAATCGCAGGAGATATATAGCGATTATTATGCCACGCCTAAAAAAGATTTGCTCAAGGTAATAAACGCTGGCCGGGATGCGCTTTTGTGCATTGATGTCCAAGGGACGCTTGCCCTCAAGCGTCTTTTCCCGCATGACGCGGTGTTGATTTTTATCAAGGTTCCTGCTCTCAAGAGTTTACGCGAGCGCCTGCATTTACGCTCAAGCGAAACCAAAGAATCCCTGGCAAAACGGCTTGAAATTGCCAAAGAAGAAATTGGCTATGCCAGGTATTATGATTATATCATTGTCAACGATGTCTTAAAAGGAGCGCTAAAAAAAATAGCCGCAGTAATTACTGCAGAGAGGTCAAAAGCCAAATGAAAAATATCTATCTAGAAGATTTATTGGATAAGACAGATTCAAGCATCTATAAATTAGTTATTTTAGCGACGAAAAGGGCATTAGAGATTGCCGCAGGTGCTCCGGCCCTGGTGGAAGCCGATGCGAATATCAAACCCACCACCATAGCGCTCAGAGAAATCGCAGAGGGAAAAGTAAAATTTAAGAAGGCAAAATAATCTTGGCTAAAAAAGAAATAATCTTAGGGGTAACGGCAAGCATTGCCAGCTTCAAGGCCTGTGAAATTATCCGGGCCCTGGAAGAGGACGGTTTTAATGTAACCGTGCTCATGACCAAGGATGCGATGGAGTTTATTACAGCTTTAAGCTTAGCCGCCCTCTCGCGAAATAAGGTTTACTCAGAGATGTTTTCTGACCCCAGGGCCTGGGATATTGAGCATATCTCATTAGCGGATAAGGCGGACTTGATTTTGCTTGCTCCGGCCACGGCAAATATGATTAATAAGTTAGCCAGCGGTATTTGCGATGATTTAATAAGCTGCACTGTTTTGGCTGCAAAAGCCCCGGTTTTGATTGCCCCGGCGATGAATTCCAATATGTATGAACATAAAATTACCCAGGAGAGTATTTCCAAACTAAAAGCCATAGGCTATAAATTTGTCGGTCCACAAAAAGGAAAATTAGCAACGGGAAAAATCGGCATCGGCCATTTAGCGGATGTGGATGATATTGTGCGGGAGGTAAAGAGGATTTTGAAGTAGGATTATGGCGTGGTAGCCAAGCGGCAAGGCAGCGGTCTGCAAAACCGCTATTCACCGGTTCAAATCCGGTCCACGCCTCTTTTGGCAAAATTTCGCCGGGGTGGCGGAACTGGCAGACGCACGGGACTTAAAATCCCGCGGCCGTAAGGTTGTAAGGGTTCAATTCCCTTCCCCGGCATTGGCTATAAGGGTTCGAATCCCTTCTTGCCCGCCATTGTTGACGCTCAGGCGAACCCTGGCAGGCTTAATAAGCCAGGGTCGCCGTGGGTAAAAAGGCGGTGTGTATGAAAACAATACATAGAATAATTACGGGCGATTCTAGGAAAATGCAGGAGGTTAAGGACGCCTCTGTGCATTTGGTCGTTACTTCGCCACCTTATTGGCAATTGAAAGATTATGGCAGTAGTGACCAGATAGG
>MHHA01000034.1 GCA_001805845.1 Omnitrophica WOR_2 bacterium RIFCSPLOWO2_12_FULL_46_30 | reverse complement strand
TTCTGGGAGATGCGCGATTATGGAGTAAAGGTAACTTCAATTTTACCCGGGGTAACCGATACGGATTTAACCGGAAAGCTTAAAGAGGTAACCGTGGATAGCTCAAGGCTGATGACTACCGAGGCAATTGAGAATGCCCTTAAATTTGCCTTAACCGTCCCGGCTAATGTCTGCCCTTTAGAGATTGCGGTGATTAATCAGCAGACACCCTGGACTCAGCCGGTTATACCGTTTAAGCAGGACCATCCAGATAAATGAAGGTATCGCCCAACAATTCTTTTTCGCTCGCGCGGTGCTCGGAGCATTCGGCCTTGCTCAAAGCGGGAGGTGCCCCCTCGGAAATTCCCTCGCCCGCCTTTGGCGGGCTCGGTCAGTTTCCGTGTCCCCCTGCTTTGAGTCGCGGCCTCATAAACGCTCCTGCGCTCCTTAAGCTCGCTCTAAAAGAATTGTTGAGCTTTTTTGTGCACTAAAATTCATAAACGAAAGGGATATTCTATGGATAAAAAAGACGAAAAGAATCTAAAAATTCGTTATCTGACTTGGCTGTATAAAACCGTCAAAGAGGCATTTGACCGGTATGAGCGTAAATTTACCCAACTTGAGATTGATGAGTTTATTTTAAAGGAGATAGAAAAGGAACTCAAGGGTTCATATCTTCCGCAGGAGAAAAAGGCATTGGAAAAATTAGTCAATGGTTTTAGAAATTATATCGCCGAGAAAGAAAAGGCCTGCCTTAAGCTTAAATATAAAGGAAAAAAGATTGAGCCGGAGTTTATTTTCTTGGATGTAAAGCTTGAGTCAATAGAAAAGGCAATTGCCGGTGAATTCGGCAAATGCGCCCTGGATAAAATAAAAGAGGGTTACCAGCAGGAAATGCTCAAGCGGATTATGGAGCAAAAAGAGGCTCGCTAAATGTTTCTTACTACTATCATAATGATAATTCTGGCTGTGATTTTTGGAGCCACTGCCTTATTGAAAGGAAAGCCCATATTTTTAAGCGGAGTAAATAGCGGGATAAAGCTTTTTCTGGGAATCCTGCCCATGCTTTTCTTTGCCTTTATCCTGGCAGGTTTTATTCAGGCCTTGATTCCCAGAGAGGCAATCAACCGCTGGATTGGCAAAGGATCGGGATTAAAAGGTATTCTTGTCGGCTGTTTGGCCGGAAGCCTTATTCCGGGCGGGCCATACACAAGTTTTCCTATAGTTGCCGGCCTGATTAAAACCGGGGCAAGTATCGGCACTGTGGTAGCATTTATTACTGCCTGGTCTCTATGGGCATTCACCCGGCTTCCCATTGAAATAGGCGTGGTCGGTTTTAAGCTGGCTTTTGTGAGGTTAGCTTCAACGTTTATTTTTCCGCCCCTTGCCGGAATAATTGCGCAGACACTATTTGGCAGATGGTTTTAAAAGGTTTTTTACAGCCGCTCTTTTTATCCATCGGCTTTTTGTCGGTAATAGTAGTTTACTTTAGATATATTGAAAGGCATTCAGTTTTCTATCCCGCAAAAGAAATAGAGTATTCACCAAAAGAGCTCGGTTTAGATTTTGAAGAAGTATTTTTTAAAACCTCCGATAATATAGAACTTAATGGCTGGTTTGTGCCGGCTGCCGATGCCAGTTATTGCGTTCTCTTCTGTCACGGAAATGCGGGCAACATCAGCCACCGCGTAGAAAAGTTAAAATTTTTCAATGAGCTTGGGGTTAATGTCTTTATCTTTGATTATCGGGGATACGGAAAAAGCAAAGGCAGGCCGAATGAATTAGGCGTATATTTAGATGTAAAGGGCGCCTACGATTATTTATTGTCCCGCAAAATACTCCCAGAACAAATTATTGGCTACGGCGAATCTATAGGCACTGCAGTGATAATTGATTTAGCCGAAGAATATAAATTGAGCGGCCTGATCATAGATAGCGCAATGAGCTCTGCCAAGGATATGGTAAAGACTATTTATCCATTTTTACCCTACTGGGTATTTTCCAGCAGATTTGATTCGGAGAATAAGATTAAATCCATTGGAATTCCCAAGCTTATCATTCACAGCATTAACGATGAAATCGTGCCTTTTAGATTAGGCAGAAAGCTTTATGACAACGCTTTAGAGCCAAAGGAGTTTTTGCAGATTCATGGCGGCCACAATAGCTGTTTCTTTGAGTCAGAAAATATTTTAAAAGCAAAAGTTGCAGATTTTCTAAAGAGGCTTTCAGAATGAAAATTATTGATGCTCATAGCCATTACCTGCCTGAGGAGATTATTAAGAGCGCTTCATTTTATCATCCCGGCTGGATGGATATTGAAGGACAGCTTAAGTCAATGGAGGCATCCGGTATTGAGAAGGCGGTGCTTAATTATCCTACCACCGATGCCCATATAAAACTTGATGATGAGCAGAAGGCCTGTAAACTTTATAATGACGGATTAAGTAAAATTATTCGCAAATATCCGCATAAGTTTATCGGGCTGTGCATCCTGCCTATCCAGGACAAAGAAAAGATGCTCTATGAGTTAAAACGTTGTATAAAAGAATTGGGCATAAGAGGTATTTCCTTAGCTGCCAGCTACGATGGGATTTATCTTGATGCCCGGCGTTTTTATCCTTTATATGAAGAAGCGCAGAAAGAAAAAATCCCCATATTTGTGCATACTCAGACCATTAACCCCATCGGTTTTGAGCGGGTAAACGACCCATTGCTTACCCCGGTAATTGAATATGTCTTTGATATGAGTATCTGTGTTTCAAAGATGATGCTCTCAGGGACGTTTCCTGATTTTCCCGCCCTAAAATTTATCTTTTCACATTTTGGCGGAGTCCTGCCGTTTTTAAAAGACAGGTTTGATACGGTTTACACCATGCTGCGCTTAAGAAATATCGTTAAGGACTTAGGAAAAGCGCCTTCCGAGCTCTTAAAGAATATGTATTGCGACACCGGGGCAGTTAAATCCGGTAATATACTAAAGATGGCCCTGGATATGTTTGGGCCAAAGCATTTGCTCTGGGGTTCAGACTATCCGGCGAATAAGGATATAGATGGCGCATTAGATACCATAAAAGAATTAGATATTATAGAAGAAGATAAGAAAAACATCCTGGGCTTGAATTTGGAGAGAATTTTTCATGGCATGTTGTAGGAAAGTATAAAAAGGAGAAAAACTATGCAGATGCAAAAAGACATTCATTTGACCGGGAAAGATTTGACCGCAATGGTGCAGTTAAGGCCGCAGGATGTGGGTAAATATGCCATTGTCCCCGGACCCAAAGATAGGCTTGAAGTATTGCTCAAGAAAATAGAAAATCCAGTGAGGAATTTTTCCTTTATGGAATATACGATGTATACCGGAAATTATCAAGGGATCAGGGTAACCGCTATCAATGGCGGAAGATTTTCCACCGATACCTCAATTACCACCGAGGTAATGTGCAATGTCCAGATTGAGAATATCCTCCGGGTGGGAACCTGCGGAGCGCTTAACGAAAATATCAAAGTTGGGGATTTGGTGGTAGCGGATAAAATCATCCGGGGGGACGGGGTAACCCCCTATTATGTGGATAAGGATTTTAAGACCCTTGCGGATAAGAAAATCAGCGATACTTTAGAGCAAGTGGCTAAAGATTTAGGAGTAACGGTTCATCGGGGATGCGTTTGGACTACGGATGCGCTTTTGCGTGAGACCAGAGAGCTGGTTGAGGCAAAAAGAAAAGAAGGCGCGATGGCTGTGGATATGGTTTCATCCGCGCTTCTTACCATTGCCCAGCTTAATAAGGTTAAGGCCGGCTCAATCTTAGCGGTAAGCGATAATGTGATTACCGGCGAGATGGGCTTTATGAACCCGCTATATTACATCGCCGAGACCAAGCTGATTGAGATTGCTTTGGAAACGGTAAAGAGATTAGAAGGAAAATGATGGGTCCTGTCTCCGCCTGCGGCGGAGCCACCCATTATTTTCAGATAAATAGGAGATAAATATGAAATTTTCTCCGCTTTTCTGGCCGATAAAACTTAGAGGCAATACGCTCTATATCCTTGACGAGACATTGCTGCCGCAGCGGCTTTCCTATATAAAAGCCAGGACGTATCAGGAGGCGGCAAGGGCAATCAAAGAAATGAAGACGCGCGCCTTTGGCCAGGTGCTTTTGGTTTTTTCTACCTTCCTACTGGTGCTAAAACAAACTAAAGGAAAGAATAGCGTCTTGCCGCTTTTGCAAAAGGTTGCCGCTGCCCTTAATTCCACGCGGCCAACTCTGCCTTTTAAATTCTTGACCGACATGGTTTTGGCCTGGGCAAGAGAAGGCGATGTAGAAAAGAAAATAAACGGATTCTTAGAGCTTTTGAAAGCAAGGCGGATACAGCGGGCTGTGCAAGTGAGCAAATATATTCAAGATAAAGAGGCGATATTAACGCATTGCAATATTAGCGGCGAGCTCCCTTTGATTGGTGAATTTTGCCGCAGGCAGGGTAAACGGATAGAATTTTTTGTTACCGAGACCAGGCCCTATATGCAGGGCTCGCGTTTAACTGCCTGGGAGCTTAAGCGCGCAGGTTTTCCGGTAACCTTAATGACTGACGGAATGGTTGCCAGTATTATGGCACAAAATAAAATCACCAAGGTCATCGTGGGCGCGGACCAGTTAGCCCAAAACGGGGATGTTGCCAATAAAATCGGCACCTATCAGATTGCCCTTGTAGCCAAGCATTTTAAGATTCCCTTTTATGCGCTCTGCCCGCCGCAGTCAAAGGCAAAGGCAGGAAAAGATATAAAAATAGAAATCAGGCCGGATAAAGAATTGTTAGAATATGAAGGCATACGCCTTGCCCCTTATGGAGTAAGGGGTTTTTATCCTGCCTTTGATATAACCCCGAAAGAACTCATCGCCAAACATTTTATCTTAAACATTTTTCAACCAAACACCTCATCTGGCCGCGTAGGCCGGACAAAGGGTATTTGAATTTTAAGAAAGATGATTTTTGGAAAAGAGAAAAGTTTAAAAGATGAAATAATCAATATCGGAAAAAAAATCTATTGTTTGCGCCTTGCCGTTGCCCATTCCGGAAACCTAAGCGCGCGGCTGGATGCGAATACCATTTTTGTGACTGCTACAGGCGCAAGTTTAGGAAATCTAACTCAAGATGACATCATCAAGGTTGATTTATCCAGCAGTGAAGATACGGGCAATAAGCGTCTGACTACGGAATTTCCTTTACATAGCCAAATTTACAAGAATTTTGATAATAAGGCAATTATCCATTGCCATCCCGCATTAGTAAACGCCTACTTCGCCATATATCCTGACCTTAAGCCGCTGACTTTTGAGACCAAGCTTTATTTAGGCAATATCCACGTAGTAGAACAGGATACGCCCGCTATTACTAAGCCGGAATTGGTGACTGAAGGCCTAAAAAGTAATAATTTGGTCGTGGTTAAAAATCATGGAGTGGTTGCTATCGGCAATAAGTTTGCTGAAGCCCTTTATTTGATTGAGACTCTGGAGGAGGCGGTTAAGACGCTGGCGGTTGCCCGTTTGTTCAAGAAAGATATACTTGATGATTTAGATAAGCCGCTAAAAGAAAATCTATCGCAGGATGCCGCTTATCTAATGTTTTCAAAGGAGCATATCCAGGCAATTGCGGATTTGGTAAATCAGGATGAATTTATTGCCAAGAAGGGTGAAGAATTAGATCTGACCTTACAATTAGCTATAAAGTTAGACGGGCAGGATAAAACCTATAAATTTAATTTTGAAAAAGGAAAAATTACAAAATTAGAGTTTGATGAAAATGCGCCCTTTGTGATTTCTGCGCCCACTGATGTGTGGGAATTAGTGTTTTTAGGAAAGCTTGACCCTTTTGTGGCCACGATGCAAGGGAAGATGAAGCTAAAAGGCGAGTTAGGCAAGCTTTCCCGCTGGTATGTACCCTTTAGCCGGCTGTTTGAGCTGTTTAAACAGGTAAAGATAAAATGATTCCATATTATCCTTTATATCTTAACGGAGAATTTAGAGAAACAAAGAGCAGGCAAGGGGTAGTCAATCCCTCAAGCGGCGAAGCTATTGCGGAAGCTGCTATTGCTTCAAGCGGAGATGTGGAAGCAGCGTTAGATTCAGCGCGCAGGGCCTTTGATACAGGGCCTTGGCGAAAGATTTCCCTTTCAGAGCGTAAAAGTTTTCTTTTAAAAATCTCAAAAGGAATTATAGAGAAAGCTGCGGAATTAGCCAGGCTTGAGACGTTGAATACCGGCAAGCCGATCAAGGAATCAACCTTTATGGATGTGCCGTCGGCCGCTAAGACCTTTGAGCATTTTGCCAATAATTTGGGAAGATATTTGAAAGATGAAAGTTTAGAGTTAGAAAATGCCAAGAGCCATATTCTCCATGAACCGTATGGGGTAGTAGTTTTGATCGTTCCCTGGAATTATCCCTTGTTAATTGCCTCCTGGAAACTGGCGTGCGCTTTAGCCGCAGGAAATACGGTGGTCTTAAAGCCTTCAAGTTTGACTCCCTTAACCGCTCTGGAATTAGCAAAGATTATAGATGGGGCAGGACTGCCCAGAGGCGTAGTAAACATTATTCACGCAAGCGGAGACGCAATCGGTGAGCAATTATGCGCAGATAAAAGAGTGGATATGATTTCTTTTACCGGAAGTTCTGAGGTGGGGAAAAAGATTATTGCGTATTCTGCAGAAAATGTCAAAAAGCTAATTATGGAATTAGGAGGAAAATCCGCAAGTATAGTTTTAAAAGATGCGGATTTAGAGTCTGCGCTTACCGGCTGTCTTTGTTCCATATTCTTAAACCAGGGCCAGATGTGCACGGCAATGTCGCGGATTTTTGTTGAGGATGAGCTCTACGATAGATTCGTCAAGGATTTCCTTGAGAAGGCAAAGCGGATAAAATTAGGCGATGGCCTGGATTATCAGACCCAGATGGGGCCGTTAATCTCCGCGAGCCAGCGTAAAAAAGTTATAGCATATGTAGAGAAAGCAAAGGCCGAGGGCGCTAAGCTTTCCTGCGGCGGAAAAATTCCAAACGTGCCTATGCTAAGGAATGGTTTTTTCTTTGAGCCAACGGTATTTGAAGATGTTTCAGAGAAAATGAGTATTTTCCAGGAAGAGGTTTTTGGGCCGGTGGCCTGCCTGAACAGATTTTCTGATTTAGACGGAGCAATTGCTTTAGTCAATGGAACCGATTTTGCTTTAGCAGCTTCCCTGTGGGCAAGAGATACAGAAAAGGCAAAGGACTTAGCCGGTAAAATCAATGCCGGGATAATCTGGATTAACACCTACGGGATGTTCTACAATGACCTGCCCTACGGCGGTTTTAAGCAAAGCGGCTTTGGCAAAGAATTAGGCAGGGAAGGTTTTTTAGAATACACCCGGCTTAAAAACATCATTATTGACCAGGCCAAAGAGGCAAAGCCTTTGGTAAGTTATTGGTATGGGTTCTAAATGAAGCCCAAGCTTATGGAGCGATTGCCTGCCTGCCGGCAGGCAATGAGCGAAGATAAGTTTGCTGGCTGAATTTATCCCCGAGCTTACGTAAAAAATTTCAAAGAAATTTTTAAGTGCTTAAGCTCGGGGATTTCCAGAGGGAGGAAAAAATGGATTGGGGGATGAGGAATCGCTTAAGCCAATTGATTAAGGAAGACGGGCATTGTTTTTTTATGCCCATTGACCACGGGTATTTTCAGGGGCCTACCCGTTGTTTGGAGGAGCCGGGTGAAACCATCAAGCCGCTTTTACCATACTGTGATGCCCTGTTTGTGACCCGGGGGGTGTTGCGTTCGGCGATAGGCCCGGCAAATAGCAAGCCGATAATTTTGAGGGTTTCCGGCGGGACCAGTATGGCAGGTAAGGATTTAGCTAATGAAGGGCTGACCACCTCAATAGAGGAGATTATCCGTCTTAACGCCACCGCGGTGGGAGTTTCTGTCTTTGTGGGCAGCGACTATGAACAGCAGACCTTATTGAATTTAGCTAAGTTGGTTAATGAATGCGAGAATTACGGCATTCCGGTTATGGCGGTTACTGCAGTGGGAAAAGAATTGGAAAAGCGGGATGCGCGTTATTTAGCTTTAGCTTGCAGAATTGCCGCAGAGTTGGGCGCGCGGGTGGTAAAGACATACTGGTGTAAAGAAGGTTTTGAAAAGGTGGTTAAGGGGTGTCCCGTTCCTGTGGTAATGGCGGGGGGCCCCAAATGTGAAACTGAGCGCGAGGTTTTTGAGTTTGTTTATGACGGAATGCAAAGAGGAGCCATCGGCATCAATTTAGGCAGGAATGTCTGGCAGGCCAGGCATCCGGCGGCAATGGCAAAGGCTTTGCAGGCGATTATCCATAAGAAGGCCGATGTGAAGAAGGCATGCGAGATATTCAATGAGGCGAAGATATAACGAGGCGGAGCCTGGGGAAAAGTTATGCGCGTAGGAATGTATTATAACAACCGGGATGTCCGGGTTGAGGAGATGCCTAAGCCAAAGATTGGGCCGGGTGAGTTTTTATTGAAGGTAAGAGCCAGCGGCATCTGCGGCTCAGATGTAATGGAGTGGTATAGAATCAAAAAAGCGCCTTTGGTCTTAGGCCATGAGGCAACCGGTGAAATTGCAGAAGTTGGCGAGGGCGTAAAAAATTACAAAATTGGGGACCGGGTCTTTGTGGCGCATCATATTCCCTGCAATACCTGCCGCTATTGCTTAAGCGGAGAGCATACTGCCTGCGAAACCCTGCAGAGCACCAATTATTATCCCGGCGGATTTGCCGAATACATTCGTGTCCCTGCGCTCAACGTTCTGCGCGGGGCATTGCTTCTTCCGCCTGAGGTATCCTTTGAAGAAGGGACATTTATTGAACCATTGGCCTGCGTCCTCCGGGGGCAAAGAATGGCCCGGCTTAAGGCTAAGCAGAGCGTGCTTATTTTAGGAAGCGGTATTTCCGGGCTGCTGCATTTGTTATTGGCAAGAACCTCCGGCGCCCAGCGGATAATTATGACGGATATAAACAAATATCGTCTCAAGGTTGCTTCAGAATTAGGGGCGGATAGCGTAATTAACGCAAACGAAGACGTTATAGCGCTTTTTCGTAAGAACAACGAAGGAAGACTTGCTGACCTGGTAGTAGTATGCTCAAGCGCAACCCCTGCCTTTCAGCAGGCATTAGAGCTAGTGGAGCGGGCAGGGACTATTCTCTGTTTTGCGCCAACATTGCCAGGAGTCAAACTTGAGGTGCCGGTGGCTGATTTTTGGCGTAATAATATTAAGATTATTCACTCTTACGGCTCAAGCCCTGAGGATGCCGGCGCGGCTTTGGAATTGCTGCGCGCTAAAAGAATTACCGTAACAGGACTAATCACGCATCGGCTAAAACTCTCCCAGATAGGCGAGGGTTTTCGGATTATGCTTGAAGGCAAAGATTCTATAAAAGTAATTATTGAGCCGAATAGTTGAACGAGTCTGCGTAATTCCCCTACGCTATCCTGCCATCAAAATACCCCTAAATGTCTAAAGATAATAAGCTCAAAAAAAGCCTGAAGTATTCATTCTGGGACGGAGTATTTGCTTTTATAATGGTTGGCTTAACTCAGGATTATATTACTCCCTATGCCTTGGCTCTGAAAGCAAGCGTCAGGCAAGTTGGGCTCCTAAGCGCGCTGCCGAATCTCTGCGCCTCTTTGGTTCAGCTAAAAAGCGCGGATTTGACGGAAAGATTAGCCAGCCGCAAAAGACTTATCTTGCTCTCAGTATTTATGCAGGCCCTTATGATTCTGCCGATTATTCTTCTTCCCTATATTATCAAAATTAACCAGGCTAGCTTCTTGATTTTCCTGGCGATGCTTTTTACCGGCTTTGGCGCAATAAGCTTAGGAGCCTGGGCATCGCTGATGAGCGAGTATATACCGTCAAATAAGAGAGGCCAATATTTTGGCTGGCGGAATAAAGTTTTGGGGCTGGTCGCTGTAGGCGCTTCTTTGTCTGCCGGATTGATTTTACAAATCTATAAGAACAATGTTCTGCTTGGCTTTTGGATAATACTAAATTCAGCAATGGCAGCGCGTTTTATCTGCTGGTATTTTTTGACTAAGATGTATGAGCCGAAGTTCAGGCGTTGCGTAGAAGACCATTTTACTTTTGTAGATTTTATCAAAAGGGCAAGGGAAAGCAATTTTGTTAAGTTTACCTTTTTTGTGGCCGGGCTTAACTTTTCGGTTAATCTCGCCGCTCCTTTCTTTACCGTCTTTATGCTCAGGGACCTCAAATTTGGCTATTTCACCTACACCGTAGTAATGATTCCCGTTGTTCTTACCAGCTTCTTGTTAATTAACCGCTGGGGCCGGCTTGCGGATAGGATTGGTAATTACAGGATTGTAAAATTCTGCTCTTTTTTTATTGCTTCGTTGCCTTTGTACTGGATTATTTACCGCCATCCGCTATATTTAATCTTTGTCCAGATATTAGGCGGTTTTGCCTGGAGCGGATTTAACCTTTGCGCGGTAAATTTTGTCTTTGACAGCGTAAGCGCCCCTAAGCGCACCAGGTGCCTTTCGTATTTTAACGTTGTTAATGGATTTGGCATAAGCCTGGGAGCTGGTTTAGGAGGTTATTTGGCCGGCCATATGCCTGAACTTCTCGGCTATAAGCTGTTATCCTTGTTTCTTTTTTCATCAATGATGCGCTTTCTGGTAATTTTTACCTTTACTCCAAAAATTAAAGAAATTCGCAGGCCTGTAGAGCCGCTTGAGGTAAGCCGGATGCTAAAAGCGCTCTTTCCTTAGATGACCGATATCAGGAATTATTCTTTAGAAGAATTAGAACAGCTTTTTAAAGATTGGAAGGCGTCTCTCTATCATGCGCAGCAGGTATTTTCCTGGGTTTATCAAAAGGAAGCGGCTTCTTTTGCTGAGATGACCAACCTCTCCTTAGATTTGAGAAAGAGATGCAAAGAGAAATTTATTTTTCAGGAATTAAAATTAATCAAAATGCAGGAATCAACTGATGGGACCAAAAAATTCCTTTTTGGTTTGGAAGATGACAACCTGATTGAGTCAGTCCTGATTCCGGCTGAAGGCCGCAATACCGCCTGCCTTTCAACCCAGGTGGGTTGTAAATACGGCTGTCGGTTCTGCGCCAGCGGCTTAGCTGGATTTAAGAGAAATCTTTTGGCCTGGGAGATAATCGCTCAGGTCTTAGAGATAAATAAACATTTAGCCAAAAGCCGGGTTTCGCACATTGTCTTTATGGGGATCGGCGAGCCCTTAGATAACTATAACAATGTTTTAAAGGCAATCAAAATAATCAATTACCATGGCGGCTTAAACATCGGCGCGCGCAGAATAACCATTTCCACTTCCGGACTTATACCCGCTATTGAACGTTTATCCAAGGAAGGCATGCAGATAGAACTTTCCATATCCTTGCATGCCTCGGATGATAAGGCCCGCAGCCAGCTTATGCCGGTAAATAAGAAGTATCCTTTAAAGGAATTAATTACGGGCTGTAAGAAATATGCTTTCGTAACAGGGCGCCAGGTTACCTTTGAATATGCCTTGCTCAAGGAAATTAACTCCTCGAGACAGTCGGCAGAAAATTTGGCAAAGCTTCTGAAGGGATGGAATGCCAAGGTTAACCTGCTGATTTACAATCCGGTAAAAGATCTGCCTTATGAGCCTGCCCCAGGCCCTGAGGTTTTGGCTTTTAGGAAACTCTTAGAAGATGCAAGGATTCCCGTTACCATAAGAAAACCCCGCGGAAAGGATATTGATGCCGCCTGCGGACAGCTAAGAATAAGCCGCAAAACATAATCTAACTTATGATTAAATTGCCCGCAATCCTTATGTTATTGCTTATTTTTTCTTCAATCAGTTTGAGCGAACAGCTTACAAAAGAAGTGTGCTTTGAGAAAGTGTGCCTGCAGGCAGAGATTGCTGATACAGAAAGTAAAAGGCGATTGGGTTTGATGTTCAGGGAAGGCCTGCCGGAAAATCAGGGTATGCTCTTTGTCTTTGAGGAAGAAGAAAGGCAGAGCTTCTGGATGAAGAATATGAAATTTCCCTTAGACATAATCTGGATAAGTAAGGATAAGCTGATAGTGGAGATAAAAAGCAATGTTTTGCCTTGCAGGGATTCCTGTGAGAGTATTGTCCCGCAGACAAAAGCCAAATACGTCTTAGAGGTTAATGCGGACTTTCTAGAGAGAAATAGAATAGAGATAGGGGATAGAGTTGATTTCTAATACAGAAACAGAGAAAATCTATAATGTTGTCCGTCTGTTAAAAGGCCGTAAAAGTATCTTCTTTATTACCGGCGCCGGCATATCCGCGGACTCGGGCCTGCCTACCTACAGGGGAATTGGCGGCCTGTATAACGATAGGACTACCGAAGACGGCATACCTATAGAAATGGCGCTGAGCGGGCAGATGCTTAACCAGCGTCCTGAGGTTACCTGGAAATATCTCGCCCAGATAGAAAAGAACTGCCGCAATGCCAGCTTTAACCGCGCCCACCAAGTAATTGCGGAAATGGAAAGGCGCTTTGAGCGGGTCTGGGTCTTAACCCAGAATATCGACGGATTCCACCGCGACGCTGGCTCGCGGAATGTAATTGAGATACACGGGAATATGCATAAATTAATCTGCATGAAGTGCCCCTGGCGCGCAAAAGTTAATGACTACAGCCGGTTAACCGTACCGCCTGCCTGTCCAAAGTGCGGGTTTACCGTGAGGCCCGAAGTAGTTTTTTTTGGCGAGACGCTGCCTGCTATAGAATGTCAGATTTTATCGGATG
>MHHA01000033.1 GCA_001805845.1 Omnitrophica WOR_2 bacterium RIFCSPLOWO2_12_FULL_46_30 | reverse complement strand
GAAAAAAATCAGCATTTTCCCTAAGGCAACAAAACCAGGCGTCATTTTTTACTCAAGCTTTCCTGCAATGAGTCCTTACAGCCGCAATACTTTTGAGTATACATCCCCAGGGCCCTTGCCTTCTTATGCGCCTGCCTGAAACCGCACCTGAAATCCCTGAAGAGAAAATCCACCCCCGCCTCTTGCGCTATCCTCTCACCAATATTTTTTATGGCTTTAATATCTTGATAGGGGCTGATTAAAAGTGCGGTGGTAAAGACAGGGAAATTATTAACTCTGGCGAATTCAGCGGTTTTTAAAAGCCGCAGCCTCCAGCAATCGCAGCAGCGCTCTCGCCTTTGGCGGCTAGCGATAGCATTATCGTACTCGGATTCATTATATGCGGGAATATGCGCCGCAAGCTTCTGGGAATTGGCTAAAGTAAGAAAGGCGGATTTTCGCCTGAGGAACTCCTCTTCAGGATAGATATTGGGGTTGTAAAAATATGCCTCAACCTCAAAACCATCCTGGCGTAAAACCTCAAGCGGATAAATAACGCACGGCCCGCAGCAGGTATGTAATAAGACCTTCACTTCAACTAAAGAGCTCTTTCTGCTTTTCTTTCTTTGGATTAAGCCCTAAATGTCCGCAGGCGAGCTCGGTAACCTGCCTTCCCCTGGAGGTGCGTTTAAGAAATCCCGCCTTTAAGAGATACGGCTCAATAGCGTCTGCCAGGGTGTCTACTTCCTCATTTAAGGTTGCCGCTAAGGATTCAATACCCACCGGGCCGCCGTCATATTTTTCGATAACCGCCTTGAGAAATTTCCGGTCAACATCGTCTAGGCCCATAGTATCAATGCCTAAATTATCCAGGGCCCTGGAGGCGGTCGGACAATCAATAACCTTGATTTTATTAACCTGGGCATAGTCGCGGACTCTGCGCAGGAGGCGATTGGCAATGCGGGGAGTTCCCCGCGCGCGCTGGGCAATGCAGGAGGCGCCTTCCGCATCAACTTCCACACTTAAAACCTTTGCCGAATTAGCGATAATCTTAGCCAGGTCTAAAGCGGTATAAAAATCCAGATGGTAAAACATCCCGAACCTTCCGCGCAGCGGCGAACTCAACAGCCCCTGGCGGGTGGTTGCGCCAATGAGGGTAAAGGGTTTCAGGTTGAATTTTATTGTCTTGGCATACGGGCCCTTATCAATCACAAAATCAATCTGGAAGTTTTCCATTGCCGGATAGAGGAATTCCTCAACTACCTTGGAAAGGCGGTGTATCTCATCAATGAAAAAGATATCTCCCTTCTCCAGATTAGTTAATATTCCGATCAAATCCCCCGCGCGCTCAATTGCCGGGCCTGAGGTTGCGGTAATCTTCCCGGACATCTCATGGGCGATAATGTGAGCGAGCGAGGTCTTGCCAAGCCCGGGCGGCCCGGCAAAGAGAATGTGCTCCAGCGGCTCTTTTCTTTGCCTGGCGGCGGTAAGCGCAATCTTTAAATTTTCTACCAATTCCTTCTGGCCGATAAACTCCGATAACTTTGCCGGCCTAAGCGAAAGATTTAATACCAGGTCATCGTCGCTTTCCTGTGTTTTTATTAACCGCGGGGTTAAGAGAGCGCCTTTTTGATTGCCGGTTAATACCGTGTTATACTCTTTAAGCACTGGCGGTAATCCTTTCCTGATTGCGCATCACCTGGACTTCTCCGAAAGTTTCTTTCTGGGCTATGATTATCTCCTTGAGGCGGATAAGCTCAAGCACCGCCAGAAATGTCACTACCAGCTCAAGCTTATTTTTTGCCATAGCAAATAACTCAGAGAGGCAGACAACGGGCTTATTCAGGAAGAGATGCAATAAATCGTGAATCTTTTCCTCAACGGTAAACTCATCCTTGATTACCTCATAGAATAACTCTTTCGGTATATCCTTCAGGGCTTTTGAGAAAGCAGAAATAAGGTCAAAAAGGCTTGCCTCAAAATAGACCTCGCCATTTTCCTGCATCTCGGTAGGCGCCCGGGTAAAAACATTTTGCCTGTCAACTTCCTTCTGGCGCAGCAGCGCCGCCGCCTCTTTATACTTCTCGTATTCAAGCAGTTTTCTGACTAATTCTGCGCGCGGGTCCTCCTCTTCTTGCGGGGCGCCTTCCGGCATAGGCTCGGGAGGAAGCAGCATCCTGGATTTAATATGGATTAAAGTGGACGCCATGACTAAAAATTCGCCGGCAATATTCAAATCCAGAAAGCGCATCAATTCAATGTATTGCAGATACTGCTGGCTAACCGCGGCAATGGGGATATCGTAGATATTTAAATGGTCCTTTTTAACTAAATATAAAAGCAGATCCAGCGGGCCTTCAAAGATATCAAGTTTTATCTTGTAGCTCATTCAATGAGCCCCTGTCGTTTTGCTTCGCTTTTGCCTGCCTGTCGGCAGACAGGCGTAGCAAAACGAAGCAGCAGGGGCGAATTGACTCCGCCGAGTGAGGTAAAATTGGAGAATTCTACCTCATCTTACGAGGCGGAGGTTTCATTTATATTCCGATAACTTCTTTCACCTCTTGCATAGTTTTGAGGGCTACTGTATGGGCTTTTTTAGCGCCTTCCTCCAGTATATCAGATATCCTGTTTTTATTTTTAAGCAGTTCGCTTCTCTTTTCCCGCAGAGGCCATAAATATTTCACCACGATGCCGGCTAATTCCTTTTTACAATCGGTGCATCCGATTTTACTCCCGGCGCAGAGCTGATCAATCTCTTTTTTTCTTTGCGGCGCAAAAAGGGCATAATAGCTGTGCACGTTGCATTTTTCCGGATGTCCGGGATCGCTTAGCTTTATCCTCAAAGGGTCCGTAAACATACTCTGGATTTTACGAGTGATTGCCTCCGGCTCATCTGAGAGGGCTATACAATTATCATAGCTTTTACTCATCTTTCTTGCGTCAATCCCAAGGATACGCCCTGACGCAGTCAAAAGCTGTCTCGGTTCAGGAAAGATATTTTTTTTATAGAGGCCGTTAAATCTTCGGGCGATCTCGCGGGTTAATTCCAGATGCGCAAGCTGGTCTTCTCCTACCGGAACGCAATCCGCTTTGTATAAGAGAATGTCTGCCGCCTGAAGCACCGGATACCCCAAGAAACCGTAGGTGCTTAAATTACGGTTGGTAATTTCGCGCAGCTGTTCCTTATAGGTAGGGCAGCGCTCAAGCCAGCCCAGGGGCGTGATAATTGAAAATACCAAATGCAATTCTAAATGCTCCTTGATCTGTGATTGAATAAAAATATGCGCTTTTTCCGGAGAAATCCCGCAGGCAATCCAGTCTATGACATTATCAAGAATATTTTCTTTCAGCCCTTGCGGCCTTTCATACTCCGACATAAGCCCATGCCAATCCGCAACCATAAAGAAACACTCGTAACCTTCCTGGAGCTCCTTCCAATTCTCAAGCACCCCGAACAAATGTCCCAGATGAAGCTTTCCCGTCGGCCGCATCCCGCTCAAAATACGTTTCACCCCGTTAGACCTCCCTTTAGTCTGTTTTTAAGATCTCTTTTACCCATTCCTGATTTTAAATATTTTTCTCTGCGATAAGCGTCAGCTTCATTCAAATATCCCTCAAAGTAAATTAATTGTAATGGCGCCATATGTTTGGTTGATCTAACACCTTTTTCATTATGTTGTTCTACTCTTAATTTCAGGCTACCGGTAACTCCTGTATAAAATTTCTCATTCTTTTCGCTCTTTAACACATAACAATAATACCAGAGAGGTCTAACGGGGTTCATATTATAATTTCCTGGCAATCTTCTCTATCTCATATGCCTCCAGCACATCGCCTGCCAAACAATCGGAAAATCCAGCCAGAGACAGGCCGCATTCTAAGCCTTCGCTGACCTCGCGCACGTCATCCTTAAAACGTTTTAAGGACTGTAAGGATCCTTCAAAAACCGAAGCGCCGTTACGAATAACACTTACCATGGAAGAACGGGCGATTTTGCCTTTTTCCACATAGCAACCGGCAACAGTGCCGGCCTTGCTTATTTTAAAAACCTGGCGCACCGCAAGACGGCCCAGAAATATCTTCTTCAATTTCGGCTCTAATAGCCCTTCCATTGCGGTCTTTAAGTCATTAACCAATTCGTAAATAACGTTATAGGTGCGTATGCCAATGCCTGCCTTATCTACTTCGGCTTTGGAACGCTCATCAGTCCCGACATGGAATCCCATTATAATTGCGCCTGAGGCCTCAGCCAGAATTACATCGGATACATTGATACTGCCAACACCTTCATGGATAATATTCAATTTTATCTCAGAGGTAGCTAATTTCTTTAAGGACTCATTGATTGCCTCCAGGGAACCGCCGACATCCGCTTTGATAATCAGCTTTAATTCTTTGACTTTTCCTTCTTTGATCTGGTTAGAAAAATCCTCCAGAGACATTGTCTTCACCGGCTTTAATTCTCTTTCACGCAGTTCCTGTTTTCTCTTAACCGTCAATTCCCTGGCCTTCTTCTCATCAGAGAAAACAAAAAACTTCTCGCCTGGCTCAGGTAAACCCGGTAAACCCAATACCTCAACCGATATAGACGGAGGAGCCTCGCTAATCTGCTTACCGAATTCATTAAACATAGCCCTCACCTTTGCAAAATAAGGCCCGGCGATAATTGCATCTTGAGGCCTGAGGGTGCCATTCTCAACCAATAAGGTAACAACACTGCCTCTGCCTTCGCTAACCTTGGCTTCTAAGACCACTCCGCTTGCCAATTTTGTTGGGTCGGCTTTGAGCTCTAACATCTCTGCCTCTAAAAGAATCATCGCTAATAAATCATCAATGCCCTCGCCTGTCCTGGCAGAAACGCCAACGGTAATGGTTTTTCCTCCCCAATCCTCAGGGGTAAGCCCTAATTCCGATAGCTGTTTTTTGACTAAGTCAATGTTAACCTGCGGCTTGTCAATCTTATTGATTGCCACCACCAGAGGCACCCGGGCATCCTTAGCATGGTCAACTGCCTCAACAGTCTGGGGCATAATGCCGTCATCCGCAGCCACTACCAGGACCACGATATCGGTTACCTTAGCGCCCCTTGCCCGCATCGCGCTAAAGGCCTCATGGCCTGGAGTATCCAAGAAGGTTATTTTTCCTTTGGGAAGGCTCACTGAATAGGCGCCGATATGCTGAGTTATCCCTCCATATTCAGATTCAGCAACCTTTGACTTGCGGATCGCATCCAATAACGAGGTCTTGCCGTGGTCAACATGCCCCATAAAGGTAACTATCGGAGGCCTGGGTTTTAATTTTGCCGGGTCGATAACCTCATGCTCCTTCAATAGAAGCTCTTCTTCGCTTGGCTTTCTTTTAATTTGGTAGCCATACTCAGAGGCTATATTTGCGGCCAACTCTTCGCTAACGGCAAAGTTTAAGTGAGCGATGAGCTTATGATCAAGAAGTTTCTTAATCAGGACGACCGGCTTTTCCTGCAGCTTTAAGGCTAAATCCTTCAAGGGAACAGGAAAATCTATTTCAATGGTGCGAGTAGGCTCAGTTTCAATAATCTTAGGTTCTTCTTTTTTAACAAGAAAATCTCCTTCCTGCCTGCCGGCAGGCAGGCGGCGCATGACTTTCGGCGATTTTCGCAGTGGTATGGCAAAGTGTTTTATACTTTCCTGTACCAGAATAACTTCGCTTAGAGGCTCAGGCCTTAATTCTTCTTTGGCAGGAGTTACTGTTACAGGCGGCGCCGGGATTTCTTGCCTTTTAGGTCTCTCTAAAACTTGCGCTGTTTGTGGCGCAGGAGAAACTGGGGCCTTGGGCTTAATTTCCGCGGCCGGCTTAGATACCATCTTCTTGGCCTTAACTACTTTTGGTTTTCTAAGTTTAGCGGCAGCTTTGAAATGAGCCAGCGGCTTGGGCTTTTTTATAGACCTTGACTTGTCCCCCGAAGCGGGCTTGCCTTGAGTTGTCTTGGTTTTTGTGCCTTTAGTTAACATATAGTTATTCCTTAAATGAGCAGATCCCTGACATCTACGATGTCAGGGAGCAAATTCACCCCTGCCGCTTTGTTTCGCTTTCGCTCAACAAAGCGAAACAGCAGGGGTTCATTTGATTAATTTCTTCGCCCCGGCAATAAGCTTCTTTGCCTTTACTTCTCCAATACCCTTAACTTGCGATAGGGCGCCGGTGCTGGCAGCCGCAATTGCATTCAAGCTGCTAAAGCCTGCCTCAGTAAGTAATTTTTTGGTCTTCTCGCCTACGCCGCTCAAGTCACCAAGAGAAAATGCCTCTTTTTTTATTTTGCTTTCTTCCGCGGAGAGGGTTTTTTCTTCGGCTAATTTTTCTTCTTTCTTTTGCGCCACTTCTTTTTGCGCTTCTTCCTTGCTCCGGATATCCATGTCCCAGCCTGTTAATTGCGAAGCCAGGCGGACATTCTGGCCGTGTTTTCCGATAGCCAAAGACAGCTGATCCTGATTGACGATAACCGCCGCCTTTCTGTTTTCCTTATCCAGCCTGATCTCGGCAATTTCAGCCGGAGATAGGCTTGCGGCGATGTACTCGTGCATATCTTCGCTGTAGCGGACTATATCAATGCGCTCGCCGTGAAGTTCATTGACGATATTCTTGACCCGCGCTCCCCGCATCCCCACGCAGGAACCCACCGAATCAACCTTTTCATCCTTAGAGCAGACCGCTATTTTAGTGCGCTCGCCAGGCGCCCGGGAAATAGCCCGGATTTCCACCACTCCCTCGTATATTTCAGGAACCTCTAATTGAAATAACTTCTTGACAAAATGCGGATGGGCTCTTGATAAGATTATTTGCGGGCCTTTAGGCTCTCTTTTTACCTCGCACAAATACGCGCTTATCCTCTGGCCCTGGCGAAATTCTTCAGCCGGTATCTGTTCGCGCTTGGAAAGCACTCCTTCCGCCTTTCCCATCAGGTCAACAATGATAGCGCCTTTCTCAAAGCGGTATACGGTGCCGCTGACGATTGAGCCTATCTTGGCATTAAATTCATTAAAAACGACATCCTTCTCTGCCTCGCGGATTTTCTGGATGATTACCTGCTTGGCAGTAGAAGCGGCTATCCTGCCGAAGTCCTGGGACTTAAGCTCTTCGTCTCCGGCAAAAGCCCTGATTTTTCCCGTATCCCTGTCTAAGATTACCTTTATCTCGACTCCGGGCTTTACCTCAACCATCTTCTTTACTGCGCTTACCAGCGCCAATTCTACTGCCTGGATAAGGATTTCCTTCTTAATGCCCTTTTCGCGCTCCATATGTTCTAAGACCGCCAATAATTCTCCGTTCACCCCGCACCTTCCTTTTTATTCATCGCATCGCCTGTTTTGCTTTCTTAATTTTGTTGAAAGGTATTTTGACGATGGCGGCATCCGTTTTCAAGGATAAAAAATCATCGCCAACCTCATTTATTATACCATCTATTTCTGTTTTTTTCTCAATAGGCTCGCCTAAGAAAATTCTCACCCTTCTGCCGGAAGCCCGCAGGAAATCATTTTTCTTTGTCAACGCCCGGTCAACGCCGGGAGAAGAAACCTCTAAGACGTATCCCTGATCAATAAGTTCCTCTGCGTCTAAGAGCCCGCTTAAACCTTCATTTAAAAGAGCGCACTCCGAAAGCGTAATACCGCCGGTTGGCTTATCAACCAGAAAGCGCATAATCAGCCTGCCCTGCGTTTTAAATAAAGACAAATCCACAAGCTCAAGGCCTAGATTACCGATATACTCCCGGGTAATCTGGCTGAGCTTATCAATTAACTCCCGATGGAGAATGCTCACCCCGCGCCTTCCTTTTTATTCAGCTGTATAATTTTTTCAACTGCTGCGTCAATATCAATAGCGCAAATGCTTTTATCGCGCCTATGCTGCAGCTCAATTTTCTTCTCTTTAAGGCTCTTTGCCCCGATGACAACCCGCAGAGGAATCCCGATGAGGTCGGCATCATTAAACTTTACCCCTGAGCGTTCATCGCGGTCATCTAAAAGCACGTTAAAACCTGCCTGATTCAACTGGTGATACAGGCCGAAAGCGAGCTGCCTTGAATCTATATCGGTAATATTTAAAGGCAGAAGCAGGAGGTCAAAAGGAGCAATTTCCTTTGGCCAGATAATTCCCTTTGCATCATGATTGGCCTCAATAATCGCGGCTATTGCCCGGGAAACTCCTATGCCGTAACAGCCCATTATCACCGGCGCGCGGCTTCCCTTCTCATCGGTGAAAAAAGCAGAAAGGGAATTGGAATACTTCGTCCCTAATTTAAAAATATGGCCGATTTCAATTGCCTTTTTTTCGGACAGGGGGCTTGCGCATCCCGGGCAATTTTCAGATTTTTTCCCGCTTGTATAATTACACTCCCCGCAGAAATACACTGTATCTTCGCCTGATTCGCTCAAAATCAAAAACTCATGCGAGAGGCTGCCGCCCATAACTCCGCTGTCAGCCTCGGTTATCACCGGACTAAGGCCCAGGCGGCTGAATATTTTCAGATAGGCCTCGTACATCAGCTTGTAATTATTATCCAGGCCCTCTTCTTTGGAGTCAAAGCTGTAGGCATCCTTCATGATGAATTCACAGCTTCTCACTAAGCCGAAACGGGGACGGATTTCGTCGCGGAATTTCGTCTGAATCTGATATAAAACCAGAGGAAGCTGCTTGTAAGAAGTAACCTGATCGGCGACCAATTCAGTAATCACCTCTTCGTGAGTCGGGCCAAGGCACATCTTTCTTCCCCGCCGGTCCACAAAACGAATCATCACCTCTTCCATCTCGGCATTTCTTCCGCTTCTATCCCAGAGCTCCTGGGGCTGTAAACAGGGAAGCAGCACCTCCTGCGCGCCGATTGCGTTCATCTCCCGGCGGATGATATTTTGCACATTGTTAAGCACCCTTAACCCGCAGGGTAAATACGAATACACCCCGGCAACCAGCATACGCAAAAAACCCGCCCTTAACATAAGCTGGTGCGCTATTGATTCAGCGCCCTGAGGAATTTCTTTTAAGGTTGGAATAAAAAGCTTAGACCAAAGCATTTTAAATGAGCCCCGCCTTTGGCGGGGCGAATTTAACCCCCCCTGTTTTGATTTTGTGCGTTTTTTTGCACAAAATCAAGGGGGGGTAAGTTCTGTCCTCACTTGAATATCTCCTCGCTTAGCTCAACGCCCATTTTTTTAAAACGGCTGAAGAATAGAGGAGTAACCCCATAATTTTTCCAAAAACCGTTGATTTTTCCGTCCTTGCCCATACCTTCTATCTCATAAGAAAACAAATCCTGTAAAATCAACTCATCGTTGTCTAATCCCCTTATTTCAGCAATATGGGTGATTTTTCGCGAACCATCTGCGAGCTGTTCCTGTTGAACGATAATATTGAGGCTTGAAGAAATTTGTTTTTTGATTGCCCACATTGGGATATTTATGCCTGTAGTCAAAATCATAGTTTCAATTCTGGAAATCGCATCCTGAGGCGAACTGGCATGCAGGACTGCTAATGAACCGCTGTGGCCTGAACACATCGCCTGAAGCATATCTAACGCTTCAGCGGAACGGATTTCACCTAAAATAATCCTATCCGGACGCATGCGCAGGCTGTTCTTAAACAAATCCCGTATGCTGATTTCTCCCCGGCCTTCAATATTGGATGACCTGGCCTCAAGATTAACCACGTGCTCCTGATTTAATTTTAATTCAGCGGTATCTTCAATGGTAATAATTCTTTCCTCCGGCGAAATGTAAGAGGACAATATATTCAAAGTCGTGGTTTTACCTGCTCCGGTTGCGCCGGAGAATATAATATTGAGTTTAGCTCTTATGCCGGCAACCAAAAAATCCGCCATCTTTTTGTTTAAGGTATCGCGCCGGATGAGGTCTTCAATTGTTCCAAACTCCTTCATAAACTTACGGATGGTAACCACCGGCCCGATAAGGGAAAGCGGCGCAATTATAATATTGACCCGCGAGCCATCCGGCAGAGACACATCCGCATAGGGGGTCATCTCATCAACGTGCCTGCGCGTGGGAGAAAGGATTTTCTGTATGATATAAAGAAGATGCTGATTGTTTTCAAACACAACATCAGAAAGTGCGGTCCTGCCGCCTTTTTCTACGTAGACCTTCTTAGGGCCGTTAACCATAATTTCTGTAATGGATTCGTCATCAAGCAGCGATTTTAGCGGCCCAAGGCCCAGGAATTCATCGGCTAAATCATCGGTGACTTTCTTAAGGAAGTCCTCATCGGCCTGCAGGTGTCCTCTCATTTTTAACCCATCAATAATTTTGGCAATGGCCTGCCGTAGTTCTTCATCGCTTATCTTATCGCTTACAAAAATATGGCTTTGTTCCCTTAAGGCCTTGCGAATTTTATCCTTCAGCTCCTTGTGCATATTTTGCTCCATTCCTTTAGAAGTTCATCAACTGCCTCGCTGCTTGAGACCTTTCTGATGGGCTTTGAATTTTTATAAAGCAGCCCTTGCTTTTTTCCAAAGGCGATAGCTAAGTCCGCATCCTCTGCCTCGCCCGGGCCGTTAACCACACAGCCCATGACAGCCATCCTCACCGGCCGGGTTAACCGTTCTCCCCCCGACAAGCGATTTAGAGTTGACAGCTTTTGCTGCAATTCGTTGACAATTTTTTCTATATCTACCTCGGTCCTGCCGCAGGCAGGACAACTGATGATTTCAGGGCCAAAACTCCCCCGGCCAAGGCTGGATAAGATATATTTGGCAATGCGCACTTCTTCTTCCGGCTCATCAGTCAAAGAAACCCTGAGCGTATCTCCGATACCCTGCGAAAGCAAAATCCCCATAGCTACCGCGGATTTTATTTTGCCGGCTTCGGAAAATCCGCTTGCGGTAAGGCCTAAATGTAAAGGGTAATTACATCTGTGGGCAATCTCCCGGTATGCTTCAACGGTATCCAGAACACTGGAGCATTTTAGAGAGACCACAATATCGGTAAAGTTTAAATCTTCCAGGAGCTTAATATAATCAAGCGCCGCTTTTACCAATTTGCGCGCTGGCTTTAGCTTAATATTATACCTAAAAATCTTAGGAATTGAACCGGAATTCAGGCCTACCCTGATCGGCACAGAATAATCCCTGGCCGCGCTTACCACTTCCTTTATTTCCTGCCTCTTATAGATATTGCCGGGGTTAAGGCGGATTTTATCCGCGCCCGATTTTATGGCGCAGACGGCTAATTTCCAGTTAAAATGAATATCGGCAACTAAGGGAATACGAATTGCGCTTTTAATCTGACTGATGGCGTGGGCGTCTTCTTCATCCCTGACTGCCACGCGCACTATTGAACAGCCTTCTTTTTCCAAATTCTTTATCTGGAGGACTGTCTTACGATAATCTTTGGTGGGCACCTTGGCCATTGACTGAATGGCAATAGGGTTATTGCCGCCTATTTTGATATTACCGATTTGGATTTCTTTGGTTTTATGACGTTTGATAATCATTTAACCTTACCCAATGCTTCCAGGGCTTTCTTCAGGATGCCGAACCTCACCAGGTCGTTCCAGAAAACGAAGAACGCTAAGATGGTGATAAAACCAAAGCCGAGCTGGGTTATTTTTTCCTCTGTTTTCTGATTTAAATGCCGGCCGCGCAATTTTTCTAAACCCAGGAAGAAGATATGCCCTCCATCTAAAACAGGCAGCGGCAGAAGATTAAAAATTCCTAAGGAAGCGCTCAAAACCGCAACCAGATGCAACACTGCGCTCAAACCCAGCCTGAGAGCGCCGGAAGTGATAAAAAACATCCCCAGCGGCCCGGTAACATTTTCTCTTACCGAAAGCCCTCCGCTAACCATCCTTGCCAATGCCTCCAGGGTTAAGGCCGTCAGCCTAAAGAGGTCCCGCCCTGCCAGAATAAATCCCTCAAAGACATTGTGCTTAGCCAGGACAACCTCGCCGTGCGGTTTTATGCCTATGAGGTTAATCTTCTGTTCTTTGCCTAAGAGATTTTTAACCGCTTCTTGACGCAATCCCACCGAAATTATGATTTTTCTGCTATCGCGTAAAATTTCCAATTCTACCTGCGGCGCTTTATGCCCGCGGATAATTTCCTGCAATTCCGGCCAATATTGGACACTTTTGCCATCCACGGCGGTAATCAAATCGCCTTTTGCTATTCCAGAGGCCTCCGCAGGATAACCGGCCATTAATTCCCCGACCTTTGCCGTAATATTCGGGTAACCGATAAGATTAACTAACCAGAAACATATAAAAGCCAGGATATAATTTAATGCCGGTCCGGCAAAGATAACTTTTGCCCGCTCAAAAGGCCTGCGGCCTAAGAATTCATACCTTTCACCTTTACAATCAGCCCAATTATCGCCGGCTAATTTGACATACCCGCCAAAAGGAAGAGCGCAGATGACGTATTCGGTCCAATCTTTCTTATAGCTCAGAAGTTTAGGGCCAAAACCCAGAGAAAACCGCTCCACCCGAATGCCGAGCCTCCGGGCCTGGGCAAAGTGCCCGAACTCATGCACCAGAATCATGACGCTAAGGATGATGAAAAATATTAAGAAGGAAAACATATTGCTATTTTTCCATTCAATTTGCGATATGCGATATCAATCGTTTTGCCTCTTCCCGCGCCCATCCATCCGCTGCCAATATAGCATTAAGGCCGGGCCGCAAGATAAGCTTGTGTTTAGACATAATCTTCTCAATAACCTGAGGGATATGGATAAAACCCATCCGTTCATCTAAAAATGCTTTCACTGCCTCTTCGTTAGCTGCGTTCATTACTGCCGGCGCGCTTCCGCCATCGCGAGCCGCCTGATAGGCAAAATCAAGGCAGGGGAACTTTCTGGTATCCGCTTTTTTAAAGGTGAGCCGTTTTACTTTTAGAAAATCCAGCTCGTAGTCCTTATTTTCAAGCCGGTGCGGATAGCTTAAGGCATACTGAATTGGCAAAGCCATATCAGTTACTCCTAACTGCGCCAGGATAACTCCGTCAATAAATTCTACCATGGAATGAATAATGGCTTCGGGATGGATAAGCACCCGTATATCTGAAACAGCCATATTAAAAAGCCACATTGATTCAATTACCTCCAGTCCCTTGTTCATAAGGGTGGCGGAATCTACCGTAATTTTTTTACCCATCTTCCAGCGGGGATGCCTTAAGACATCCCGGGGCCTTAAATGTTTAAATTTTTTAAGCGGCGCGCCTAAGAGCGGGCCGCCAGAAGCAGTCAGGTATATCTTTCTAAGCTGAGCCTTCTCTTTTCCCTCTAAACATTGAAATATGGCAGACTGCTCGCTATCAACAGGAATCAGCTTAGCCTGCGAATTCCCGAGCCGTTCGGTAATAATAGAGCCGGCCATCACCATCGCTTCTTTATTTGCGAGGGCAATTTGTTTATTGGCTTTGATTGCAGCCAGGAGCGGATAGATGGCGACAGCTCCGCTTATGGCAATGACTACGATATCAATCTCCTTATCGGAGGCTATCCTGTTTAAACCCTCAATGCCGGAATAGATGCGCGCCCCTTTAGCTAGAGAGGCGCAGATTTTTTTCTTTGCCTCTTCATCGGCAACCGCTATTTTATTCGGTTTAAATCGCGCGAGCTGCGCCTTTAGAGACGATAGATTGCTATTTACCGTCACAGCTTCTAAACTGAATTCTTTTTTATGCTGCTGGATGAGCTTTAAGGCCGTCTTCCCGATTGAACCGCTTGAGCCCAAAATTGCAACCCGCTTCATTCGCCCTCACTTAAATCTGGAGAAACTATTTTATGATACTGCTCATATAAAAATAAAATACCGGCGCGGTAAATAGTAGACTATCAATTAAATCCAATACCCCGCCTAAGCCGGGGAAGAGAAATCCCGAATCCTTTACCTGGCAATCCCGCTTAATTAAGGACTCGGATAGATCTCCTAATTCAGCTAACAGGCCAATGCCTAAACCCAAAAGGCACAGGTGCCCGTAAGAAAATCCCAAAAACGGCCTGCTCAATAAGGCGGCGAGTATGCCAAAGAGCAAACCTCCGATAGAGCCCTCAATAGTCTTTTTTGGGCTTATCCTGGGAATGAGCCTGTGCCTGCCAAAACGGCTGCCGATCAAATACGCTCCTATGTCCGATGACTTCGTCATCAGGATTACTGCCGCCAGATACCCCTGGCCCCCGGAAAGATATTTTATCTTAATTAAAAAACTAAAGAACCAGGATACATAAATGATGCCAAAAAGGGTGGTGGATATTCCAATGATTGCCTGAGAATTATCCTGCCTCTTAAGCTGGAGAACAAAAAGCGCAAGCAGCGCCAGAACAATAAAGAGAAGCTCCCAGCCCTTGGTTAATTCAAATCGGAAAAGAACCGATAAAGGAATTACGATGCCGATACACATCCCAAAATACTTGTAAATATGGATTCCCTTTTTCTCAATAAGGCTGAAGAACTCAAAACACCCTCCAATAATCAAAGCCATAAGGCAAAGAGCAAAAATAAGCTCGTACCTGATGGCTAAAACAATGATGAAAAACCAGATAACGGCGCTAAAGAATCTCTGCCTGAACACTAGACCCTCCCACTTGGCTTGGGCGTACTCCCCCGAATCTCCTGACTCTCCCCCGGTAGACAGCAATTGCTTCTTCTAAATCTCCTCTTTTAAAATCCGGCCAGCAGAGGATCGGAAAATACAACTCCGCATAGGAAAGCTGCCAGAGCAAGAAATTGCTGATGCGCAGTTCGCCGCTGGTGCGGATTAAAAGGTCCGGATCGGGAATCCCCGCGGTATAAAGAAAACGCTCGAAATTTTCTTCACTTATATCATCGGGGTTTATTTTCTTATCCAGGACTGCCATAGCCAGTTTTCTAACCGCGTCTATTATTTCTGCTCTTCCCCCGTAATTAAAAGCTAAGACAACGGTTAAACCATTGCAATCCTTTGTCGCAGCCTGCGACTTAAGCAATCTCTCCCAGAGGTAATCGGGAAGCGGCTGCCTGCGCCCGATTACCGTCAGGCGCATATTATTTTTCCTCAAACGCTCAGTATTATGGCTTAAAAAATTATCCAATGCGCGCATAAGCATAGCGACTTCTGATTTCGGCCGAATCCAATTCTCTGCTGAAAAGGCAAAAAGGGTTAAATACTTGATTCCTATTTCGCCGGCAGCCTCAACTATTTCTTCAACCCGCTGGATGCCCCGGCGATGGCCCTCGGAGCGCGGCAGGCCCTTTTCTCTTGCCCAGCGGCCATTTCCATCCATAATGATTGCCACGTGCTGCGGGATATTATCCTTATTTAACATATCAATTTTATTGATGCACCCGATAATCTATCTCCGGAAAAATATTATCTTTGTATTCTATATCCTTCAGCCAGGATTCATCTATCCTGCTTGCCTTAATATCTTCGTATAATCTGGTAAATCTCAAGATATGTTCTTTTATCCGCTTCAGCGCATAACTCGTATGCGTTCCGGTAGCCAGGATAAAGGCCCAATCCGAAGATTGCGCCAAAAATAATTCTCTCAAGGCCTGGTTAAGCGCCCTGCGCACCGTTCCATTTGTCTCTGGATAGCTCTTAACCAGCTCATTCATTCTCCAGCTTGCCTCATGCAGGTGGCGGTAGAGCCAATCATTTGCGCCCTGCAGCCAGACCTCGGAATAACCCTTATAACCCCAGCTGGACATTGAGGGTGTAATCACCTGGTTGCGCGGGTTTTCTTCTAAATATTCTATCGCGGTTACCATACGGATAATGTCCTGGTCAAAATACAATTTGCGGATTAAAAATTCAAGCCAGAGCGGGCCCTCAAACCACCAGTGGCCGAAGAGTTCGGTATCGTAAGGCGAGACGATGATTGGTTTCTTCTGTTGTAAAATCTCATAAAGATATTCAATCTGGCTGTGGCGGTTAAAGATAAAATTAGCGGCATGCTCTGCGGCTTTATCCCTTGCCCATTCGGGATGGTAGGGCTTTTTATCATTGCCGCTGCCGGTGATCCGGTAATATTTGATGCCGGTATTAACCCGCGTGCCGTCTGATGAGATATACGGCTTAATGTAATCATAGTCAAGGTCAAAGCCGATATCGCGGTAAAACTCCCGGTAATTATAATCGCCGGGATAACCTTCTATTGAAGACCAGACCTGCTTTGACGACTCAAGGTCCCTGCCAAAACAGGCAACCCCGCTCCCTTTACAATAAACCGGAGCAAATACGCCGTACTTTGGCCTCGGACAACCATGCAAGAGGCCATGGGCGTCGCTAAAGAAGTATTTTATTCCCGCCTCTTTTAAAAATAAATCATCGCCTGGATTATACCCGCATTCCGGGAGCCAGATACCCCGCGGCGGACGGCTGAAAGCTCTCTCGTAGTGGGTAACTGCTGTCTTAACCTGAGCCCGGATAGATGATTTGGTAACCTCCATCAGGGGAAAATAGCTATGGGTGGCTGCGCTGGTAATCAGCTCAAGCTTTCCTATATCCTGGAATTTTTTGAAGGCGAAAATAAGATTGCGCTGATAGCGGTTAAAGACATCGCGGCAGAGCTCGAAACGTTGAAGATAGAGATGCGCAAGATGGTTAAATTCTGCTTCAAAACGAGTGCGTTCAATCTCCTTATGAGCCAGCTCAATTAATTTGTCAAGATGCCTAAGATAGCGCTCCTGAAGCAGGCTATCGCCAAGCATAGAAATCAGGGTTGGCGTCAGAGAGAGCGTCAACCTGAAGTCTACCCCATCTCTTACTAATCTTTCAAAGACGTCAATCAAAGGAACATAGGTTTCAGTGATTGCCTCATACAGCCAATCCTCTTCCAGGAAATCATCGTGTTCGGGATGGCGCACGTACGGCAGATGCGTATGCAAAACTAAACAGAGATATCCTTTAAACATTAAATGAGCCCCTGCCGTTTTGTTTCGTTTTGTTACAGCGAAGCGAAACAAAACGAAACAGCAGGGGCGAATTGAACCCCCCTGTTTTGATTTTGTGCGTTTTTTGCACAAAATCAAGGGGTAAGTTCGGACAGACCCCGCCAAAGGCGGGGTGTCCTCACTTATTTGGTTTCCTTGGTTACTACGGGCGTGACGGTTCTTTCATCAATGCCGTCAGAGGATTTGGCATGCACCGGGATAACCTGTTTGCCATCAGGCAGGGCAAAACGCAAAGAAAATGTTCCGTCGCTTCTTAAGCTTATCGGCGAACCCGCGACTGTCACTTTTGTATCGGGCTCAGCCGCTCCGTGGACAATTAACTCCGTATTGACGCTTAACCAAAATTTTCGCTTGAGTTCTTCATTCTTCCTGACCGGGCTTATTCCGAGAGAAGAAATCCCGCCGGAGGCAAACCGCCTCTTTTGTAATTCTAACCAGGGCTTTTTTATTTTAACCGGAGAACCTCCCAGGCCAACCGCAGTCGCATAGAGCTTAGTAAAAAGCTCATCGGGAACCATCCATTCTTCGTCGGTAATCCAGGAAGGGCCGTCTAAAGGGGTAGTTACCGTATTAGAGCGCGCGATAGTAATGAACCTGCCGTCGGAAAGCTTTAGCCCCAAATCCACACACCATGACCTGCCGGTGGCGCCGGTATCAATGTACCAGTTGAGACAATCGCGGGTTAATTCAATATCAAAATAGCGATGGGCATTTGAGCCGTTAAAATCAATAAAGCTTACATCATATACCCGCAATGCCTTCCTGGCGGTATCAAATAAAGCAAGGAACTCATCCTTAAGCCTCTTGAGCGTCCCTGCGCGCACTTCCCAATATGCATGCAGCCACCAGGGGTCGCGCACCTGTAAAACAATCATATCTTTGCCATATTCGCTCGGCAGTTCCGCCTTTTCTATACGGGAAACAGGCATCTCTCTGGCAGCCGCGGCTTCCGGCTTTCCTGGTTCCCCGGTGGCTTTGGCTATCGCCCCGCCTATCACGCCTACGGCGGATTCCGCTTTTGGCGGAACGGCGGGGTGGCTTGCGAAAGTTTTCGCTGCCGGCTTCTTCTTAACTACCGCTTTCCGCAGGACCCTGCGCGTCTTATGGCTGCGGCTATGGGAAGCCGCACCATTGCCCTCTGGCTTATGGCTGCGGCTATGGGAAGCCGCACCATTGCCCTCTGGCTTATCAGAGGGGGCTTTTAGCTTATGTCTTGCGGCTTTGGCTATTGCCCCGCCTATCACGCCTACGGCGGATTCCGCTTTTGGCGGAACGGCGGGGTGGCTTGCTTTTTTTGTTCTCTTGTTTATCCTGGCCATTTCTTACTTCTCCTCTAATGAGTAAAAAAATGGAGGATAATTGCTTCTATCCTCCATTTACACCTCCTTAAATGCCCCCGGCGATTGTCGGAAGACTCGCTTATTTCTTCTGGCCGGTTAAAGCTTCTTTTAGGTCTTTCTCTAAAGCCTCTTTAAGACGGGTTATCCGCTCTAATTCAACCTTTAGAGCCTGTTCAGCCACCTGCTCCTGGGATAATGTCTTTTTGGTAGCTTCGTGGCTTGTTTTTTCTTCAGCCGACTGCGCCTGGGCATTCTTTAATTCTTCGGCTAAGCCGGCTTTTTCTTTTTCCAATTTTACATTCTTCTCTTCTAATTCCATACTCAGCGCTGCCTTAGAGTCTGCATTGGCTTTTTGCTTAGATGCGGTTGAGGAAGCAGCTAACCATAAGAGAAAAAAGATGATGCCTAATATAGCCAATATGGCAATGATTCTATTTTTTATTACACCTTCCATTGCTACCTCCTTAACTTATTTGAAATACTTTTCTGCGGCAGCCGGCTCTGTAATAGCTTTCTCTTGCTGCTTAACCTTTGTGACTTTAGGTAATACCACAATCTCAACCCGGCGGTTTAACTGCATTCCCTCCTTCGTATCATTAGAGGCAACAGGATGATGTTCGCCGTATCCTACGGCAGAAACCCTGCTTCCGGTAATTCCCTTTTCGTCAGACAGATAATGCAGTACGCTTAAGGCCCTGGCAGTTGACAATTCCCAATTGGACGGCCAGCCTGAGTATTTTATGGGCTGATTATCAGTATGCCCCTCAATACCGATTTTGAAATCGGACAAATTCTCGCTTAAAACCCTAGATACCTTATCCAGGGTAGGCATAGCCTCCGGCTTGAGTTTGGCTTTACCGGAGTCAAAAAGTATATCCGCTACAAAGGTTATGACTAAACCCTTCTCAGCCATCTCTAAACGCACCTGCTTATCCTGAATTTCCTGCTTGAGGCGGTCAGCCAGAAGGTTACGCGCTGCCATAAGCTCGTCAAGCTGGCTGCTCAGTTCGCCAATCTTTTCTACGTCCGAACGCCGTCCCCTCTGAAAAATTATAGTACAGCCGCTTAATGTAATACCTGTAATAAAAACAAAGATTATAAATACAATTTTACTCATCTTTTGCATCATTTTATCACCTCTCCTTTATAACATTTTTAGAATAACACAACTAATTTCCTAAGTCAAGTAAAATCTGCCTTTCGGCAGATTTTACTTGATCCTGACCCCGCTCTTTGCGGGGGAAGGATCTGATTTAGGTGGCCTGCCGGACGGGCAGGCAGGCCTGATATAATTTTCATGCTATCAACTAAAATATCGCCGCAGCCGCTTGCGGCTATTTTGCCAGCGCCTCATACATCTTAACCGCTTTGTCCGATTCCTTAAGAATTGTGCTGAGCAGCTCCGTCACAGCAGCCGCTTCTTCTTTGGAAACAAAGGCACTCAGGTCAGAAATCTTTTGGATAAGCGGATAGGCAACTGACCAGAAGCTTGAGGCCAAATCTAACTGGGCTTTGATAGCGGCGTCATCGGTCTTTGGGAGTCCGAGTTCGCTATCACCGTCTTTTAATCCTTTTAAGGTTTTATCA
>MHHA01000032.1 GCA_001805845.1 Omnitrophica WOR_2 bacterium RIFCSPLOWO2_12_FULL_46_30 | reverse complement strand
ACCTGTCAAGGAGTGGTGTTTTTTTGTTATTTTTTAAACTGCTGGAGTAGCTCAGCCGGCAGAGCACGTCCTTGGTAAGGACGGGGTCACGGGTTCAATTCCCGTCTCCAGCTTAATGAGCCCAGCCGTTGGCGGGGCGAATTAAATGCAGATAACTTACGGAGCACGCCTCCGCCTGCGGCGGGGTGCCACCTTTAGCGGCAATGCCTGCCTGCGGTAGGCAGGCATTGCCGCAGAATCTAATCACTCATTAGCAATGCGCGAGACCATAACCTTAGAATGTTCAATTTGTAAGAACCGTAATTATACGACCACAAGAAACAAAAAGAAAAATCAGGATAAGCTTAGTATAAGCAAATTTTGTCCATTCTGCCGTAAGCATACGGAGCATAAGGAAATCAAATGAGCCAGGAGGGCAATGGTGCGGCAACCGAATAGCCGCAGCCACAAGCCAGAGGGCAGTGCCTGCCTGCCGGCAAGGCAGGGTGCGGCAACCGAATAGCCGCAGCCATAAGTTCTGGTATTGAACAGCCGCCAGGCGATGGTTAGGGGTGTCGGTTAACGGTAAACCGCTGGTCTCCAAAACCAGGACTGGGGGTTCAATTCCCTCCACCCCTGTTTAAGAGCAGCGACCCCGCCGTAGGCGGGGCGATAGCCGCAGCCATAACGGAAGAAGGGATACAAGCCAGCAAAGAGCATGGAGTTTCTTATAAGTAATTTTAAAGTAATCATCCTGATTGTAACCAGCTTGACTCTTGCGCTGTTATTGATAAAACATTATGGCAAGATCAAGATATTTTTATCGCAAGTTAAAGTAGAGCTTAGTAAGGTTTCCTGGTCCACCCGCCAGGAATTAATCGGCGCAACAGGGGTAGTAATAGTGATAACCTTGCTCTTGACAGTGTGCATCGGGGCAATGGATTCGCTTCTGTCGGTTCTCTTGAATTATTTTATACGATGAGCAAGAAGTGGTACGTGGTGCATACCCAGACCGGACTGGAAGATAAGGTTAAGGCCGCCTTAGAAAAGACCGTTGCCGCATCTTTGAGCAAGGATTTGATGGGCCAGATTGTTATACCGACAGAACAGGTTTCCGAGGTCCGCGGCGGCAAAAAAAGAGTTTCCCAAAGAAAGTTTTTCCCCGGATACCTGTTAGTTGAAATGGAGTTAAACGAGAGCTCGTATCTCTTAGTGAAGAATACCCCCGGGGTTACCGGTTTTATCGGAGCGGGAAAGCGTCCTTCTTCATTATCCGACTCTGAAATAAAAAATATTTTAAAAAAATCCGAAGAAACGCAAGCGCGCCCTGCCCCTAAAGTTGTTTTTGCCAGGGATGAACAGGTAAGGGTTATTGATGGGCCGTTTGTCAATTTCAGCGGAACCATTGAAGAGGTTCGTCCCGAGAAGGGAAAGCTTAAGGTCGGGGTTTCAATCTTCGGCAGGGCTACGCCAGTTGAATTAGAATATTGGCAGGTAGAAAAGATATAATGGCTAAAAAAGTTGTTGCGCAGATAAAGCTGCATGTTCCGGGGGCCCAGGCAAATCCTGCGCCTCCGGTTGGCCCGGCGCTGGGCCAGCATGGGGTAAATATTATGCAATTCTGCAAGCAGTTCAACGAACAGACCAAGGGCAGGGAAGGATTGATTCTGCCCGCAGTTATCAGCGTTTATGAAGATAAGTCATTTGACTTTATTATCAAGAGCCCCCCGAGTTCAATTTTGCTTAAGCGGGCAGCTAATATCGCTAAGGCCTCAGGCCAGGCAGGAAAAGAAAAAATAGCCACGGTAACCCGCAAACAGGTTGAAGAAATCGCCGGCCTTAAGGCAAAAGATTTGAATTGTGCTGACTTAGAGAAGGCCTGCAGGATTATTGAAGGCACTGCCCGCAGTATGGGTATCGCTGTTGAAGGTTGATAAGATGAGGAAAAGAAGCAAACGTTATCGGGAAGCAGCTAAGCTTGCGAATACCGATAAGACGTATACCCTTGCCGAGGCAATCGCTATTCTAAAGAAGTTTGCCCCGACAAAATTTAATCAGACCGTGGGGATGAGTTTTTATCTGAACATAGATCCCAAAAAAACTGACCAGTTAGTCCGGGGAACTGTGGCCTTGCCGCATGGCAGCGGGAAAACAGTGCGCGTGGCTGTTTTTTGTAAAGGCGAGGAAGAAAAAGAGGCAAAACAGGCAGGCGCTGATTTTGTAGGCGGGGCTGACTTGATTGAAAAGGTCGGCGAAGGCTTTTTAGGTTTTGATGCCGCAGTTGCTACGCCTGAGATGATGAAGGATTTAAGCCGGCTGGGAAAAATCTTAGGCCCCCGAGGGCTTATGCCCAGCCCGAAAACCGGAACCGTCACCATGAATGTGGCGCAGGCAGTAAGGGAAATCAAGGGCGGTAAAATAGAATTCAAGGCTGATAAACAGGCAGGGGTGCATGTGGCTGTAGGAAAAATAAATTTCAGCGAGAGCCAAATTTCAGAGAATGCATCTAAGGTTATTGAGGCGCTTAGCCAATCAAGGCCGCCGGCGGTCAAGGGGCATTTTATCAAATCCGCATCCATTACTTGCACGATGAGCCCGGGCTTAAGATTAACGTTATGATAAAAGCAGGAAGTTTCTTTCGCAAAACAGTTACCGCTCAGATAGAAAAAGCTCTCGCAAAATCTGACAGTATTTTTGTCCTTGGCTATTCCGGGCTGACCAGCATCCAGATGACGGATCTGAGGAGTTCTTTAAAGCAGAATCAATCCCGGATTCTGGTTACTAAAAACAGCCTTATGCATAGGGCGCTTAAGCATTCAAACATTGACGGATTAAATGGCTTAATCAGCGGCCCTACCGCCCTGGTTTTTAGCTCGCAGGACATTGCCGCTATTGCCAAGATGTTAATCCAATTTGCCAAGGCGCATCAGAGCCTTGTTTTAAAGGGAGCGCTTTTTCAGCAACAACTCTTTGATCATAGGGCTCTGGAAACTCTCTCAAGGCTTCCTTCAAAAGAAACTTTGCGGGCACAGTTAGTGATGGCCTTAAAGGGTCCGCTCTCCGGATTAGTATTGACGCTTAAAGGGAATTTTAATAAATTAGTGTTGGTGTTGAATCAGATAAAAGATAAAAAGAAATAGTGCACTAGCGACACGGGAGGATAAAATGGCAGTTAAAGAAGATGTAATTAAGGCAATAGAAGGTATGAACGTATTGGAATTGGCTGATTTGGTTAAGGAGTTGCAGGAAAAGTTTGGCGTTTCAGGCCAGGTAGCGCTCGCGGCAGGGCCGCAGGCTGGAGTTAGCGGCGGGGCCCCGGCGGCTCAATCCGAAGAAAAGACAGCCTTTGCGGTTGTGCTTGTTGCCAGCGGCGCGAATAAAATTTCCGTAATCAAGGAAGTGCGCGCAATGACTAATTTAGGCCTTAAAGAGGCAAAGGATTTGGTGGATGCGGCTCCCAAGACAATCAAAGAAGGAGTGTCAAAGGCCGAAGCCGAAGAGATGAAGAAAAAGTTAGAAGCGGCCGGGGCGACCGTAGAATTAAAATAGTGCGTAAGTTTATTGAGTTCCTAGAGTTCATAGAGTTAAACTCAAACAACTCAATGAACTCAAAGCAACTCCGAGCGGAGCGAGGTAATGACTGAACGGAAAAATTTTGCCAAGATAAAAGAAGTTTATAAACTACCGAATCTTCTAGAGCTGCAGACTGCTTCCTACGGTGAATTTCTGCAAGCAGATGTTCAGCCGGATAAGCGCAGGAATATCGGCTTGCAGGAAGTATTCAATGAGATATTCCCCATTGAGAGTTTTGACCGCCAGGTGTGCCTTAATTTCCTAAGCTATTTTGCCGGTAAGCCAAAATACACCGTAGATGAATGCCGTAAGCGCGCGATGACCTATGCCGCGCCGCTGAAGGTCAGGTTTAAACTAACCACTCCGGTGGAAGCCAAAGAGCAGGAGTCATACTTTGGCGAGATACCGCTGATGACTGAAACCGGCACCTTTATCATTAATGGCGACGAACGGGTAGTGGTGAGCCAGTTGCAGCGCTCTCCGGGGGTTTCTTTTGAAGAGGAGCTGCATCCGACGGGGAAAAAGCTCTTCTATGGCAGAATCATTCCTTATCATGGCGCATGGCTTGAATTCAAGTACGATATCTCTGAAGTCATCATCGCTTATGTTGACCGCAAGCGGAGTTTCCCCGCCACCCAGCTCCTGCGCATAATCGGCTATACCAGCGATGACGATATCATCAATGCCTTTGGCGCGCAGTCTGTGTATCCGCAGATTCTTAATACCCTGAAGAAAGATAGCGCCAAGTCTAAGGAAGAGGCATTGGCTGATTTTTATCGTAAGATGCGGCCTACTGAACCGGTAACTCCTGATGCGGCAGAAAAATTATTTTATCGATTATTTTTTGACCCCCGAAGATATGATTTGGCCAGGGTGGGCAGGTTTATCTTAAACCGCAAATTGGGCTTAGACGTTTCTTTAGATAAGCGGATACTTGATGCGCCAACCGTCATAAAAGTCATTGAGTATCTCATCAAGCTTAAAGACGGCACAGGCGAGATTGACGATATAGATCATTTAGGAAACCGCAGGATTAAGACAGTCGGCGAGCTGGTGCAAAATCAGGTCAGGATTGGCCTGACCCGTATGGAACGTTCAATCCGCGAACGGCTTGCGGTAATGTCGGAATTTAGCTCTTTGAGCCTGCACCATTTGATTAATTCAAAATTACTCTCCAATCAAATCAAAGATTTCTTTGCCCGTTCACAGCTTTCTCAATTTATGGACCAGGTGAACCCCTTAGCTGAAATGACCCACAAGCGCAGGCTCTCGGCCCTTGGCCCCGGAGGGCTTTCCCGTGAAAGGGCTGGTTTTGAGGTCAGGGATATTCATCCCTCGCATTACGGCAGGGTCTGCCCCATAGAAACCCCTGAAGGCCCGAATATCGGATTAATCGCTTCCTTAAGCACTTACGCCAGAGTCAATGAATTAGGGCTCCTGGAGACTCCTTATCGCGAGGTTAAGGAAGGCAAGGTTACTAAAAAAATTGAATATCTGACTGCCGATATTGATGAACAGAAAATTATTGCTCAGGCAAATGCGGCATTGGATGAGGAAGGTTATTTTCAGGACAAAGGAGTTTCCTGCCGCCTGAGAGGCGATTTTCCCAAGGTTGAACCAAAAAAAGTGGAATATATGGACGTTTCTCCCAAGCAATTGGTCTCAGTTGCTGCCAGCCTCATCCCGTTCTTAGAGCATGACGATGCCAACCGGGCGCTTATGGGTTCCAATATGCAGCGCCAGGCGGTCCCGCTTATGGTATCTGAAGCGCCTTTAGTGGCCACAGGTATTGAGCATAAGGTTGCGGTTGATTCAGGCGCAGTTGTTATTGCCAAAGAAGAAGGAAAAGTTACTGCTGTTGACGCATCAAGCATAACAATAGGCAAGACCACCTATGAGCTAATGAAATTCAGGCGCTCAAATGCCGATACCTGCATTAACCAGAATCCGCTCGTCAGCCTGGGAGAAAAAGTAGAAAAGGGCCAGGTGATTGCAGACGGAATGTCTACCGAAGGCGGAGAATTAGCTTTAGGCAGGAATCTCTTAGTTGCCTTTATGCCCTGGCGGGGATACAACTTTGAAGACGCTATACTTATCTCTGAAAAGATTTGTAAGGAAGATATTTTTACCTCTATTCACGTTGAAGAATTTCAGATAGAAGCTACCGAGACCCGCTTAGGCAACGAAGAGCTCACCCGGGATATCGCCAATGTTTCTGAGGAAAACCTAAAGGATTTAGATAAGGATGGCATCATTCGTATCGGCGCCGAAGTTCATGCCGGCACTATTCTCGTAGGCAGGGTTACCCCTAAGACCGAGACCGAGCTTTCTTCTGAAGAGCGCCTGATGCGGGCAATATTCGGCGAGAAATCAAGAGATGTCCGCGATACCTCGTTAGTTGCCCCTCCGGGAGTTGAAGGCGTGGTGGTTGAGGTGCATGTATTTCAACGCAAGGACCGGGGCAGAAAATCAAAGGAAGAAAAAACTCAGGAACAAGCCAAGCTCCGGGAGATAAGGGCTTACTATAAGCAGGAAATAGAATTCGTCAATGAAGAAAAGTGGCTTCGCCTGAGTAAGCTGTTGGGGGTGGATAAAGATAAGGCAGAGCGTATGGATTTGAGTTCAAACGATGAGGCAAAGGGACTGGCTGATTCATTTGATGAACAGCTCAAGGAATTGCTGGCGGACGAGGAGCAGGAGATTGAGAAAGTCCGCCGGGGGGATGAGCTTCCTCCAGGAGTTTTAAAACGAGTGGTGGTTTACATAGCCATAAAAAGAAAAGTAGCCGTGGGAGATAAGCTTGCCGGCCGCCACGGAAACAAAGGTGTGATTGCCCGTATCCTGCCGGATGAAGATATGCCGTTTCTGGCTGATGGAACACCGCTTGAGGTTGTGCTCAATCCCTTAGGTGTTCCATCGCGTATGAATGTAGGCCAGATTTTAGAGACACATTTAGGCTGGGCTGCCAAAACATTAGGGATTAGAGTAGCCAGCCCGGTATTTGACGGGGCTACGGAGCAAGAGATAAAGGATATGCTGAAGAAGGCAGGACTTTCGGAAGA
>MHHA01000031.1 GCA_001805845.1 Omnitrophica WOR_2 bacterium RIFCSPLOWO2_12_FULL_46_30 | reverse complement strand
AGTTAGTATAGACTCTGAATCTTTCGGTCATAAAAATATGCTGGAGTGACTCAGCTAACTTTTTGTCCGGCGAACTTATTACCGCAGTGGTCGGTATACCTTTTGCCACTTCCAGAGCTATTGTGGGCCCTGATAACACGGCTAATCTTATACTATTTTTCAGCTCCTGACGGATTACCTGAGAAATGCGCATAAGCGTTCTAATTTCAATGCCTTTAATAACGCTTAAGAATTTCCCCGAAGAGATGTTTAAATGTTTAAGCTGCTTTAACACCTGCCGCAGGTACTGCGAGGGAACTGCCAGAACAATCAGATTTGCTCCCTTAACCGCCTCACAAAGATTAGAGGTAAACTCAATGGAATCAGGAAGCTTAATTCCCGGCAGGAATTTTTGATTAACCTTCTTTTTTGCTATTAACCGAATATTATCTTTAAATGCGCCCCAGAGCCGCACCTCATAGCCCTTCAGGGCCAGGAGCCTGGCTAATGTTGTGCCCCACCCGCCGTCGCCCAAAATAGTAATCTTACCTATTTGACTTATTCTACCCATATAAACAATATATTAGCTAATAAATATACCGCTGTCAATAAATTCAATTGCGATTTTATTACTAAAAATGAAGGCATAGCAAAGCTTACTGATGGGGGGATATCTCCAGGTGAGCTCAAACGGAAAGAATCTTAGCGGAAGGAATCTTAATAGTTTTTTTAGTGCGCATCTGGGCTAATTCCCAGGAGTATTCATAGAGATGCAATCCCTTGCTGCAGGCAATGATTTCGCCGTCTTCTACCCCGATTTCTGAAGCCATATGCTGCTTTACCAATTGCAAGCCGCCCAGATTTGAGGGAAAACCGCCCCAGAGGTCCCAGGAACGGAAATATAAGATAAAATGCAGCTTGCCATAGCGGATACGGGTATCAATAATGCGCAGGCAGGGCGGGTCAGCCAATTTTATATCCGAGGGCATACCAATTTCCATAGTTGCCTGATTTGTGCCAGGCCCTTGAGTTTTATAGATGTTTATGACCTCCTCTATTTGATTTACCTCTAAGGGAATCTCCTTAACTAAAGAACCTTCTTGTACCCTTGCCCTGGCATCAACTAAGCGCTCGCCATAGGTATAATCTTCTGTCTCGGTCTTTGCGCCGGTAAGCAGATAGCTTAAATAATGCTGGATGTATTCCATATCGGTTGGCGCCGGGATAGACATACCCTCAGGGATAACCGGAATTATCTGATGTGACGGTTTTTTAACTCTGATGGTGACAAAATCAAATTCTAAGCGGCGCTGGCCCTGGTAACTGCCCCGCTCAATGGTATAAATATGGCCGTTATCAATGATAGAGCATAGGCATTGAAACCAGGCGTCATCTAAATCAAATGCCTCAATAAGGACAGGTTTTAAGAATTCTTCCGCCATAGTTTATTCTCCAATAATCTTTACCAGCACCCGCTTCCTGCGCATCCCGTCAAACTCGCCGTAAAAAATCTGCTCCCAGGGCCCAAAATCAAGCTTGCCATCGGTAATTGCCGCTACTACCTCTCTTCCCATGAGCTGTCTTTTTATATGGGCATCGGCATTATCTTCACCGGTAAGATTATGCGCATAGCCGGAAACCGGCTCATGGGGAGCTAACTTTTCAAGCCACTGGTCAAAATCTTTTCTCAGGCCGTCTTCGTCATCATTGATAAATACGCTTGCGGTAATGTGCATTGCATTCACCAAGCACAGGCCTTCTTTAACCCGGCTCTTTTTTACCAGATCCTCTATTTGCGGGGTGATATTTATGTAGGCGCGTTTGGTCTGGGTATTAAACCAGAGATACTCGGTAAGTGATTTCATGAGTGAGGACGTAACTTATGTTCGTTGCTCGGCACTCCATAAATTTAGTGTTCATTTAGAGCGGGCAACGGGGCTCGAACCCGTGTAGGTAGCTTGGAAGGCTACTGCACTACCACTGTGCTATGCCCGCAAACTCACTCCCGCTCGCTGGCTATGGCCAAATCAAGAAATGTACGCAGCTTACGACTCCTGGTCGGGTGCCTTAACTTCTTTAATGCCTTGGCTTCAATCTGACGCACCCTTTCCCGTGTAACTTTAAAAACCCTGCCCACTTCCTCAAGAGTGCGGGAAAGCCCATCCTGCAGCCCAAAACGTAACAAGAGTATTCTTCTCTCCCGCTCGGTGAGAGTGGCTAATGCCTCGGACATATTATCTTTAAGCATTGAATGCACTGTTGCATTTGCCGGAGAAACTGCCTTTTTGTCCTCAATAAAATCGCCAAAGTGCGTATCCCCTTCGTCGCCAATCGGCGTCTGTAAAGAAATAGGCTCCTGGGCAATCTTCAGGATTGCCTTGACCTTACCCTGCGACATACGCATTTCCTTAGCTATCTCCTCGGGGAGAGGGTCGCGTCCGTGCCCCTGAACAAAAATCCTGCTCACCCGCATGATTTTATTGATCACTTCGGTCATATGCACCGGAATCCTGATGGTCCGCGCCTGGTCGGCGATAGAACGGGTTATTGCCTGGCGAATCCACCAGGTGGCATAGGTAGAAAACTTATATCCCCGCTTGTATTCAAATTTCTCAACCGCGCGCATCAGGCCGATATTGCCTTCCTGAATCAGGTCCAGAAAAGACATCCCTCGGCTGGTATATTTTTTAGCAATACTAACCACCAGCCGCAAATTTGCCTCTACCAATTTTTTCTTTGTCCGATTAAACCTGATGAAACGCAGCCTGATTAGTTTGCTATTTTCCTTAATCTTTTCCGGCAGCTCGCCCAGGACCTCTAAGAGCTCTCTTTTTCTTTCTCTTAACTGCCGTAAGGCAGCCTGTTTCGGGGCCCTCTTACCCTGCCTACCCAGACTATCAAGTTTCCGCTGGATATCATCTAACTGATGGGCGAGCTCAATATACTTTTTGGCTATACGTTCCACAATTGAGGTAATAAACCCGAAAGCCATCAGCAATTTTACGTTGTTGCTTATTCGCCTGGTATGCCTTAAGCGCTGGGCTAACCGTCCAAAGCGGCGTATCGCCGACTCCCGCTTAACCTTTATCTCGTCCTTAAGAACATCTTCAATGTTAGCTTCATTCTGGAATAAGCTGCCGACAACCTTAAGCACCTCATCCCTGGCAAATACGGTTGAATACACCGCTTCAAAAAGGGCGGTTTCGGCGGCTTCAATATCTTTAGCCAGGGCAATCTCCTCCTCACGGGTAAGCAAAGAAATTGAGCCCATCTGCTTCAGATACATCTTCACCGGATCATCTAACGGCACGAATTTACTTTCTACGAGCAGCTTTTCCTCCAGCAGCTCCTTGCCCTCTTCCTGAAACTCGTCCTTTTCTTTCTCTTTCAACTGTGACGAACCCACAATCCGGATATCCTCATTTCCCAGAAGATCAAAAACCTCGCCGATTTTTTCGCTGGATGAGATATTTTCAGGCAGCAGGTCATTCAATTCATCGTAAGTCAAGAAACCCTTTTGTTTGCCTAAAACAATGATTCTTTTTAAATCGCGTTTTAAATTAACCTTGCTCATCTTTTAATCCTCTTGAGCGGAATGTTATCAATTAGTCCCTTCCTTAAAAGGTTTAGGAAGGACTATCCCTGCGGGATTAATTGGCTCTTTTAGACAAATACTTAAATTCGGCTAATAGTTCCCGCAGCCTGAACTCATCTTTTCTCACCTGGGCTAATTTCATCTGCTCGCAGAGCTCCTGCTGCTTTAATTTGCGCAGGTCCTCCTTCATACGCTTGAGGCAGTCGTCAAACATCCTGAGCCTATCGGCTGCAGGCGGATGTTCGCTGGCGAGCAGCTCGCAGATAATTTGAGCGGCTTGAGGATCGGCGCATTGATTCACTAAGCATTTCGCATCAATCTTTTTCCCGGCGCAAAATAATTCAAACATTCTGGATACAATTTGGGCTAAGCTTCTATCCCGGAAATCCGCAGGGCTGATTTTTTCCCTCAAATGCGCAATGAACTTGCTCTCTTCCAGCATCAGTTTAACCAAGAGGCGCTCGGTAGCGTATGAATTTGAGGCGGCCTCCGGCTGTAACTGCCGAGAATTCGGCTGCCGCGGCCTGGCTGGTACATCCTTTATTTTCTTTAACTCTGACCATAAAGAGCTTTCATCAACCTTTAAAGCCTCAGCCAATTTCTTTAGGTAGGCAGATTTTAAAACCATATTACTAAATTTACTGATTGTAGAAAGCATCTCTAAGGCAATCTCTGCCTTGTTGGCTATAGTTAAGTGGCTATATTTTGCTCTTAACATTTCCAGTTTATAATCAAAAATATCTTCTGCCTGCCGGATTAATTCCCGAAACTTATCCGGGCCAAAGCTGCGCACATAGCCATCAGGGTCGTAACCGTCGGGAAGCCTTACTACCTGAGCATGCAAACCTTCCTCAATTAAAAGGTCTAAACTCCTTAAGGTTGCAAGCTGGCCGGCATTGTCAGGGTCATAAACCATAACCACGTTATGGCTGTAGCGCTTGATAAGCCGGAGCTGCTCAAGTGTAAGCGCGGTCCCGCAGCTGGCCACAATATTTTTAAAACCCGCCTGATACGGCGTAATTAAATCAAGGTAACCCTCCACGATGATAGCCGAATCGTTTGCGCGGATAGCCTCGCAAGCGGCATTAAGGCCAAAAAGGATTTTGCCTTTTGAGTAAACGGGCGTCTCAGGAGAATTGACGTACTTAGGCAGGCTCTCATCTAAGACCCGCGCCCCGAAGCCAAGCACCCTGTTCCTGGCATCAATAATCGGGACAATCAGGCGGTTACGGAAGCGGTCGTAATATCCGCCATTATCCTTAGGAATGACTAAGCCTGCTTTTTCAATAAGGCCAAGCGGTATACCCTTTCCTCTGAGATAATTCAGCAGCCCATCCCAATGGTCCAATGCAAACCCAAGTTTAAATTTTTGCATAGTGTCTTTGCTAACAGCTCTTTTGCTAAGATATTTTAGCGCGGCCTCTCCTTGCGCAGAATATAATTGTTCAGAGTAAAGCTCAGCGGCGAGCTCATTAATCTTATACAGCTGTGTAAGGATGTTCTGGTTTTGGCTTGAGTGCGCGCCGGAAGCGGCCTTAGGAAGGGGGACGCCGGCCTTTTTGGCTAAAAGCTCGACTGCTTCCGGGAATTCCAAGCGCTCATACTGCATAACAAAACCAAGGGCATTCCCCCCGGCAGAACAGCCAAAACAGTGAAAAATCTGACGTTCGGGATTGACCATAAATGAAGGCGTTTTCTCAGAATGAAAAGGACAGAGCGTCCTATAGCTCCTGCCGGCGCGTTTTAAGGGAATGTAACCTGAAATAAGCTCAACGATATCAGTGCGCGAGAGAATTTCCTCAATGGTATTCTCAGGAATAAGTGCCATATGTATTATTGACCTTTGAGATTAAAAAAGGTCCGGGCCGCTTTTGCTTCTTCTGATGCGCTTAAAGCCGGAGCAGCCAATGATCTCTAATTTTTCCTGCGCTTCTATTTTATCCAGAATTAAATTAAGCCCGATAACGTCGGAAGCGATGTGCCCGGCGATGATAACGTTGATATGCTCGGGCTTTGCCTTGAGAAAATGCTCCTCAGAAAGATGCATACAAACTAAGGTATTTACCCCTGCCTGCGAAAGGCGGGCAAAGATATCCTTGGGCCCCTCGGTTCCTCCGGTCATATCCACAAATACCTTGCCGGCTTTATCATTTGGCTTGCCAAGAATAATCTTTGGCCCGGACTTATTGGCCGCTGCCTCTCTGTACTCAGGAATTTTATAGAGCAGGCTAAGGACATCTTTCACCTTCTTTGGCTTATTCTTATCAATGAGCACCTTAAGGTATCGCGCCACAAAGTTATCCGCGGGGGTATGTATCGACATAAAAGGCATATCCAGCAGCCGCGCCGCATCAACCGGCCGCGAATGATTGGCCGGCGAGATTTTTCTAGAAACCTCGCTGATACGCTCTCCTACCGCATCATCCGCAATATCCTTGCGCAATCCTAATTTATGCAGGATAAAACTATGCACCCGCATTACCTCAAACAAGCCAGCATAGGCAATGCCTGCGGGATGATGCGCAATAACCAAATCCAAACCCTCTTTTTCTCTGAGTTTATCCGCCAAGAGAATCTCAGCCGCATCAATATCTATACCCAGCAGGATTTTTTTCACCTCAATCTCATGCCCGCCGTAGAGTATGCGCGTATCAGCAAATGGATTTTTGAATGCCTCTTTATCAAAGCATGCTTTTTCAACACCCCTTAACTTACGATATTCCTTTTTCACAGACCTAAAATACTCATCTAACTTCCCCCGGCGGGGGTCCTGCTCGATACCGAACTTAACTATTAGTTCATATAATCTGCGCAATTTCATTCTTCTAAAACCTCATAGATGCCCTGGTTGAGTTTATCGCCAGGAGAAAACTTCAAGACGATATTGTTAAAGATAAATTCATACACCTTCACATCGCTTACTACGCACTGACTGCCCAGATAGGATTTTTTGACGCTTTCTTTAAGGTAAGCCACAGTTGAAAAATAAAAAAGAAGAAAAAGCATGCTTGCGGTCAGGGAACCCCTGAAGAAACCCGCGGCTAACCCTCCCCATTTGTTTAGGCCGCTGGCCGCTTCCACCTTGACAAAACGGCAGAAAATATTTCTGGCTGCCGCCATAGCCAGATAGCTCATCACCGCCAAAATAGTAAAACAAATAAAATCCCAATTGATGAGCTTTATGATGGGAAAACGTTGATACAAGAAATCGCTTGCCCGGGAAAAATAATGCAGAGAGACATAAATGGATAAAACTATGCCTGAGAGCTTAAACATTTCAACAATAAAGCCCTTTTTAAAACCTCTATAACTCATTATAAGAACTAAAGCCGCAACCACAATATCAATCCAGTTAAACTTGGTCAGGGTTTCGTTAAGCGGCATGCAGCCTCCTTAATGAATGATTTTATGGCTCTTGCGGCGGGAAAAATTACGAAAAGTTACTAAAGTATAACATATAACTTGGGTTATGTCAAG
>MHHA01000030.1:10709-23377 GCA_001805845.1 Omnitrophica WOR_2 bacterium RIFCSPLOWO2_12_FULL_46_30 | reverse complement strand
TCTTTGGCTGTTTCCTGAATAAAATAAATTCCGGCTTAGAAAAGGCCTATGATAAAAGCGCCAAACTGCATTATTCATATTTTATTAATGAAGTTACCGATTATAAGCTTTTGGAAGATAGCGGCTCTGCTCCTGTAATCATGCCGCTTAAATTCAAGCAGGTCCCCCTGCCTTTATTCTTAGAAGGGCCAATGCATTATCTGCGGGTTGTCCATAACCAGGAGAAGGCGCGGGAAGTGTTTGCGGCGGTGCGCAAATCCCGGCTTTATGACAAAAAGCTCAAAATGTATAAGGTCAGCGCGCCTCTGGAAACTTGCCCTGAGGAAATCGGCCGCTGCCGGAATTTTACTCCGGGGTGGCTTGAGAATGAGTCCGTATGGCTGCATATGGAATATAAGTATATCTTAGAGCTGCTCAAGAACGGATTATATAAGGAATTCTTTGATGACTTTAAGAATGTTTTGATTCCCTTTCAGAACCCCGGCCGATATGGCAGAAGCATCTTAGAGAATTCTTCATTTCTGGTCTCCAGCGCCTTTCCTGACGAAAGATTGCACGGAAACGGTTTTGTGGCCCGTTTAAGCGGCTCAACCGCCGAATTTATCAGTATCTGGCTGTGTATGTGCGTAGGCGGGCATCCGTTTTATTTAGACAGCGAGAAAAAACTCTGTCTGGAATTTAAGCCGATTTTACCCGGCTGGCTCTTTAGCCAAAAAGAAGAAAACGGCTTTCCCAAAAATACCTTCGCCTTCAAATTCCTCAATAAGACCTTAGTGGTATATCATAATCCGGGAAGAAAAGATACCTTTGGCAAATATGCCGCAAAGGTAAAAGAAATCACCATAGAATCTATGGATAAAAATAAACTTAGTTTTCAGTCCGCATCTTTAATCCCGCCTATTGCTGATGAGATTCGCCAAGGCAGGATTTTAAGAATAGATATACTTTTATCCTGAACAAAATTGGCGGCCCTGCGGAGCCAGGAAATATTAAACCAGGAAATATTAATTCTTCCAAAATCAGGAATTTATTGTATAATATATTTGTTTTAGAAAAAGAGGTAAATTATGTTTGATAAGATGAAGGCGCTTTTTGAGATGCAGAAGAAAATGCAGGAGCTAAAAAGAGAACTGGAGAATACTACTTTTGAGATTGAAAGCCCTGATAAGTCGCTAAGAGTCATTATGAACGGCTCGCAGGAGATACAGGAGATAAAGATTCAGAAAAATTTTGAAGGTCCGCCAAATAGCGAGCTTGAGACGGCGCTCAAGGATACCTGTAACAGGGCAATTAAACGTTCTCACGACATTGCCGCAGAGAAGATGAAAACCGTTACCGGATTAAATCTGCCGGGATTAATGTAATCTCTGGGATTTAGCGATGAAACAATACGACGACCTGAAGGCCACATATTTATACTGTAACTCTTGCGGCAGCTCAATGCCGGTAAGGGAGCGGCTGCTTTTGATTTTACCCGATGGCTACCTGTTTGAATATAATTGCAGCTCTTGCGGCGGGTTACTGGGAGATAAAAGGACAAGGCTTAAGAATGAAGATAAGCTGCTTTTAAGATGATCCATTTTCATAAGGCGGTTGAGGAGATTTATCTTAAAGACACACGCTACAAGGTTGATAGCTATGAATTCATTCTCCAGGCGCTCAGGTTTACCCAGCGAAAGCTTAAAAAACAGGGCCATCTTAGCGGTAAAGAGCTTGCCGGCGGGTGTGCTAAGTTTGCTATTGAGCAATATGGGCCGATGGCAAAGGCCGTGCTGAAGCACTGGGGTATAACTAAGACGCAGGATTTTGGCAATATTGTCAATAATATGATAGATGCCAAACTGCTCTCTAAAACCGAGAGCGATTCTATTGAGGATTTTAAGGATGTGTATAACTTTGATATCGTTTTTGGTAATATCTGGGACAAAAGCGCTATAAATAGAAATATAAATAGAAAATCCTTGCAAGGCCCGCACTGAATGGTATAATATTTTTTCCTTTTGCCTGCCTGCCTGCAGGCAGGCCTCCTCAAGAGGAACTTTCCCCAATGAAAGAGATAAGAATCCATGCCCGCGCCGGCCAGGGCGCAATCACCACAGCCAGCATCCTGGGTTATGCCTATTTTCTGGAAGGAAAATTTGCCTATGCCTTTCCTCATTTTGGCGCGGCACGGATGGGCGCGCCGATGAATGCCTTTGTGCGGGTGGATGACAAGCCGGTGCGCCTGCGCTGCCAGATTTATGAGCCGGATTATCTTCTGGTTGCAGATGTTACGCTTTTGCGCGGCTTTAATTGCTTTAAGGGTTTTAAAGCTCAGGGCATCGCCATAATAAATGCGCGGGAAGGTTCTGCCAGCGGAGAGCATAAGCCGGAGCAAAAGATTTACCTTGTCCCGGCAAATGATATTGCAATGGAGACCATCGGCAGGCCTTTAAGCAATACCGCTCTTTTAGGGGCTTACGTTGCCGCAACCAAAGAGATAAAATTAGATTCTTTAATTGAGGCAATCAAGCATAGGTTTTCCGCTAAAGCCGCCCAACAAAACATCTTAGCTGCTCAGAAGGGATATGAATATATTATAAAATGTTTGGACCAATAATTTCTAAGGCCATAACTACAAGAGCAAATAAAACCGGTTCCTGGCGGGTTGATTCCAAGCCAAAATTCTTGCAGAAGGATTGTATTGCCTGCAAGATGTGCGTATTAATCTGCCCTGAGGCCTGTGTTACGGGAGAGGGGAAAAATACCTATATCTGTGACTATGAGTTTTGTAAGGGCTGCGGTAATTGCGCGGCAATCTGCCCTAAAAAAGATATTATAATGGTAAAAGAGGAAACTCAATGAAGGAGCTGTTAGAGGGTTCTCAAGCTGTAGCTGAGGCCGTGCGCTTGTGCAAGCCGGGGGTAATCTCAGCTTATCCCATTACTCCCCAGACACATATTGTGGAAGAATTAGCGGCTATGGTTGCTGAAGGAAAGCTAAGGGCTGAGTTCGTGAACGTGGAGTCTGAACATTCAGCCGCAAGCGTTGTTCTGGGCGCGGTAGCCACCGGGGTGCGCGCCTTTACTGCCACCAGTTCCCAGGGTTTACTTTTGATGACAGAGGTTGTTTTTAACATCGCGGGAATGCGGCTTCCGGTAGTGATGACCTGCGCCAACCGTTCGGTCTCCGCGCCTTTAAATATCTGGAATGACCACCAGGATGCCATTACCGTGCGCGATTCAGGATGGGTGCAACTGCATGCGGAAAATATCCAGGAGGCCTTAGACCTGCATATCCAGGCATACCGCATCGGCGAGGGCCCGAAGATTATGCTCCCGGTGATGGTGAATATGGATGGCTTTATCTTAACCCATGGCCTGGAGCCGGTAGATATCCCTTCCCAGGAACAAGTGGATAGTTTCTTGCCCCCCTATAATCCATTGTATAAGTTAGACGTTGAAAATCCTTTGACCTTAGGGCCCCTGGTTGATCCTGATTATTATATGGAGGCCCGCTTTGCAATTCATGATACCCATAAGGATGTCCTGCGCTTGATTCCTTTAATCAGAGATGAGTTTCAGAAGGCCTTTGGCCGTTCATCCGGCGGGTTAGTAGAGGAGTATAGAGTTAAAGATGCTGAAAAAGTCATTGTGGCAATGGGTTCTGTCTGCGGAACAATTAAGGATGTTGTGGATATCCTGCGGCAAAAAGGAAAAAAAGTGGGGCTGCTTAAAATTATTACCTACAGGCCCTTTCCGTCACTTGAGATTTATAAGGCCTTAAAGGATGTGCCGAGGGTGGCAATAGTTGAGAAGGCGGTTTCTTTGGGCTCCTATAGCCCGCTTTTAAGCGAAATCCGCTCGGTATTCTGCGGTAAGAAAAATCCGCCGGTAATCAGCGGATTTGTGATTGGTTTAGGCGGCAGGGATATTACCATTGATTCTATAAAAGAAATCTTTAAAAGGTTGACCGCAAAACAAATCAGCGAAGAATATATTGACTTAAAGCCGGAGTTATTAGGAGATGAATTTGTGTAATGTGTATCCATTACACCAGCATTACACGTTACACATAAAACATTACACAGAATTATCATGACCGCTGAAACCAGCAAGCATCTTTTTGGCTCAGGGCATACTGCCTGCGCGGGATGCGGACAGGCAATTGCCGCGAGATTGGTGGTGGATGTTACCGGGAAAAATACTATCATCGCCAATAACACCGGCTGTTTAGAGGTCTTTTCTACAAAATATCCTGAGTCTGCCTGGGGGGTCCCCTGGATACATTCCTTATTTGAGAATGCCGCGGCGGTTGCCTCAGGCGTTGAGGCAGCGTTAAAATACTTAGGAACCAAAGATAAAATCACGGTTATCTCCCAGGCCGGAGACGGGGGCACTGCGGATATCGGCCTGCAGGCGCTCTCAGGAATGTGGGAAAGAGGCCACGATATCCTCTCCGTCTGCTACGATAACGAGGCCTACATGAACACAGGAATTCAACGTAGTGGTTTAACTCCGTTTGATACCAATACCAGCACTACCCCTATCGGTTCTCAATCCGCGGGAAATCCCCGGCCCAAAAAACCTATGCCGGAAATTGCCGTTGCCCACGGCTTGGTTTATGTGGCTACTGCTTCGGTCGGTTATCCCAGGGATATTGAGAACAAGGTTAAAAAAGCCGTTTCCATCAAGGGCCCAAAGTATATCCAGATCCACGTTCCTTGTCCTTTGGGCTGGAGGCATGATCCGCAGATTACCTATGATATCGGTAAGTTAGCGGTTGAAACCGGGCTTTATCCTTTGATTGAATACGAATATGGTAAGTTGACCGGCGTGCGCAAGCTCAGTAAAATTAAACCGGTTGAAGAATATTTAAAATTTCAGGGGCGCTTTAAGCATATTTTGAGTTCTCCGGAGCAAATAAAACAAATTCAGGCAATTGCAGATAGTAATATAGAAAGATACGGCTTGAAAGTGGAGAGCGTGAGTGCGCCGCAGGACAAAGAAGCAGGCCCGTTATAAGGAGGGGGAAAAATAAAATGAAAGTAACCGTAGACGGCGCTACCTGTGTCGGCTGCGGCCTGTGCGAACAGGGCTGCCCGGAGATTTTCCAGGTTCAGGGTGATGGCATTGCGCATATACTCACGCAGAACTGTTCGCTAAGCCACAACTTGAAAGAAATAGCTGATAGCTGCCCGGTCAACTGCATTCGGGTCGCATAAAGTGAGATTTTATTCCGGGAGATTCAGGGATGAGCTATAGTCCTTGAGGTCGGATTTTGCGATGAGCTCTTGGACGAAGTTATCAAAGGCGCGCTGTTTTTTCTCTTCTAAGAAATTTTTCTGGTGGGTTTCCCTCTCCTGCTTGAATTTTTCCTCATCAATACCTATAAATGTCCCCTGTTCTATGAGAAAGTAGGCGCTCGGGCTCTCTAAGAGAGCGCTGATTTCGCCCGGCTTTAAGTTAAAGGCGGCAAGCTGGATTTGCGGGGTTATCCCGCTTTCAGCCAGCGGCTCAAAGCGCTTAAATTGCGGCGTTGTTTTTAGCTCAACTGCGAAACGGGAAACCATTTCTTTGAGGGTTAAATTTGGCTCTTTCTTAAGAACTTCGTCGATCTGATTCTTGTAGCCCTGGATTCTTTTCTTCGCCTCGTCTTTTGCCTTTCTCAACTTCAGGATTTCCCGAATTTCTTCTTTTACCTCTTCAAAATCAGGAATAAATGAACCATTTTCAGCCGGCGGCGGGCGCTTAAACTGGCCTGTATTTGCCTGATAGTAATTTTTTAGCTCATTATCCGTTACAGCAACCTGGCTTAAAAAATCCTTTTGCTCAACCTCAAGATAAAGGATGTTGACCGTTTCGTTCTTTCTTTTGTAGTCAGCCAACGTCTCTTCATCGTTAGTGGCGATGGCCTGGGTTATGCGCTCATAGAGTTTTCTGATAATGAGAGAGCCGCGTATCTGCTCTTCAAAATCGCGGGGTGAGCTGTCCAAGAAGTAACGGGTGGCCCTTTCGTAGACGTCTTGATTAAATGCGCCATCTCTAAAGAAGAAAGGCATAGCCGCAATTTCCCGGGCCACCTCCTGGTTGGCTGTCTTGATTTTTAAATTTCCGGCATACTCTAAGAGCACTAATTTTGTCCAGGCCTGTCCGCGAAGATTAAGGTACGGGCTCAGCTGGCGGTAATTTTCTCCAAACCTCAGGCGCGCATCATTGAGCCCTGCAAGGTACATCCTGCGGAATTCCATTATTGAAACCGCGCGTCCGGAGATTTTACCGGCATAACCTGTTCTTACGGAGCCCTGTCTGTAGGCATCAGCTCCCCAGAGTACAAAGGCCAAAACCATCACGGTGATGATGAGCCAAAAGATGATTTTTTTAGCGCGCTCTTGTTTGCGGAGGATTTTTAACATAGAAAACATTATACTTACCTAATCTAAGAAAGCAATATTTTTCTTTACCCAGTTAGGGGGCGGATAATGAAATATTGACCTTTTGTCGGATAGATGTTAGAATGTATTTTGATATGCGAAAGGAGGAGCAGATATGGCTAAGAAAATATTGGTAGCTGATGACGACCAGTCAGTTGCCAAGACGCTAAAGGCGATATTGGAGTATACCGGTTACGAGGTTAGCTTTGCTTCCAATGGAGAAGAGTGCCTGAAAAAAGTAATGCTTGATAAGCCGGATTTACTGCTTTTGGATATTATGATGCCGCGGATGGACGGCTATTCTTTTTTAGTTGCCATAAAGGAACTCCGGGCTTTGACCGGGGATGCCCCTGATGTGCCGGTAATGGTAATTACCGGCAGGGATAGCCAGATAAACAAAGATTTGATGACTCATGAAAATATCAAAGATTATTTGACAAAGCCCTTTGATTTGAATGATTTACTGGCAAAGATTAAAAAGGTGCTGGGAGAATAGGGTAACCGGGCAATATTTTTCTTTACAATTTAATCTTAGGACTGTATAATCTTTCTTACTATGAACCGGACATTGAAATTGGGCCTGCCCAAGGGAAGCCTTCAGGAGGCAACCTTTACTATGTTTAAAAAGGCAGGCTTTAGTATAAACATAAGCGAACGCTCCTATTTACCTTCTGTTGATGACCCTGAGATTGAGCCGGTTTTGCTGAGGGCCCAGGAGATGCCGCGCTACGTTGAAGATGCGGCCATTGATTGCGGGATTACCGGTAATGACTGGGTCTTAGAAAACGGTTCGGATGTTATAAGGGCGGAAGACCTGGTTTATGCCAAGCAGAGCCTGAATCCGGTACGCTGGGTCCTGGCTGTTCCGGAAAGCTCCGGCATCCGGGGCTTAAAGGACTTACGGGGAAAGCTTATTGCCACCGAGTTAGTTAATGTTACGAGAAATTATCTAAAAAAAAATAAGATTAATGCGCGGGTAGAATTCAGCTGGGGCGCAACTGAGGTAAAAGTTGCCGCCGGCCTTGTAGATGCAATCGTCGAGCTTACTGAAACCGGAAGAAGCCTCACTGCCCATAAACTGAAACCGATTGCTACCATCATAGAATCCACAACCCAGTTTATCGCCAATAAGGCCGCTTATAGAGATGCCTGGAAAAGGAGCAAAATCCGGCAGATATGCCTTTTGCTAAAAGGGGCAATTCAGGCAGAAGGCAAAGTCGGGCTGAAGATGAATGTTAGGGAGCAGAATCTAAAAAAGGTAATCACGCTCCTGCCGGCGCTGAAGAATCCTACCATATCCAATTTAAGCCAGAAAGGCTGGCTGGCAATTGAGACCATCATTGAGGAAAAAACAGTGCGCAATATCATCCCCCGGCTTAAGGCAGCCGGGGCCCAGGGAATTATTGAATATCCGTTAAATAAGTTAATATATTAGAAACCAGTAACCAGAGTAAAGAAACAAAATCTGGTTACTCCGACGCCAGAAAGCCCCGTGATTTATCACGGGGAGTCTTCACTGGCAACTGGCCTCCCCGGCCCGCTGCGCTTTGCCGGGGCGGGCTGGTTACTCCCGAACGCCTGCCTGCTTGAGCAGGCAGGAAGTGAGGAAAAATGCCTTGCGGTAGAAAAAGAAAGAAACGAAAGATACGTACCCATAAGAGAAAGAAGATGTTGCGTAAGCGCAGACACCTGAAGAAGAGGCCTGCGTGATAAGATGAGTGGATAGTTTTAGAAGCTTAAGGTTGATAGCTTAAGATGTAAAATTATACCGTATCTTTTGCTGCTATGCCTTAAGCAGCGATAAATACCTTTCGCAGCTTATGGAGAGTAGGCCCAGCCTTTTGTTAGAAGGCATCTGTTGTTTGCGAAAGCTGGGTGAGGTTAACGTTGCTTGCTAAGGTGGTTAAATATTTTGCCGGCGCTCTCGTTCTCAGTGTTGCAGGCTCTTTATTCTTTAATTTACCGGACAGTTTTAGCGGTTTAGCCGCTAAAAGGCAAACGCAGGCCCAGGCCCATTATATGATGGGCTTATTTTATGAGAACCAGGCCAAATTTGATCAGGCCATTGTTGAATATAGAGAAACCTTAACCCTGGAGAAGGATGTTTCAGCGGCGCATCTTCGCCTGGGTTTGGCCTTTATCCGTAAGGGTGATTTTGATAAGGCTGCTGCGGAGTTAGGAGAAGCAAAGCGGCTTGAGCCTGAGGCCTTAGAGCCGGGGCTTATGCTTGCCCTTCTCTATACCCTGCAGAATTCATCTGATAAAGCAGCCCGGGAATACGAGGAGGTTCTCAAAAAGGCATCGCAGATAGAGCCCGAAAATACCGCTATCCTCAAAAGTTTGGCTGCGCTCTATTACCAGCAGAAAAAACTTGAGAATGCCGCTTCAACCTATAAGCTCATCCTGGCTCTTGATAAAAAAGATTACGAATCGTTTTTTTTATTAGGCAGCCTTTTATTGGAAGAGGGTAAATCCGGGGAAGCGGTAGAAAAATTCAAAGAAGCGCTGAAACTTAATCCTGATTATGCGGATGCGCTGAATTCCTTAGGTTACCTATACGTTGAAGAAGGCAGGAATCTTGATCAGGCAGAGGAGCTGATTAAAAAGGCGCTCCTTTCTGCCCCGGACAACGGAGCTTTTATTGATAGTTTGGGCTGGGTTTATTACAAGAAGAATCAGATTGATCAGGCGATAGAGCAGTTAGAAAAAGCCAGCTCGTTACTCGCCGATGCGGTAATCTACGACCATCTTGGCGATGCCTATTTTAAAAAAGGAATGTCTGCTAAGGCGGCGGGAAGCTGGGAAAAATCCCTGGGGCTAAACCCGGAGCTTGAGAAGGTTAAGGAAAAATTAAACCGGCTGAAAAAAGAAATTCCTGCAAATAAGTAATGAATGCCGTTGATGAAAAAGATATAAGGCTTCTAGAAGATAAGGCAAAACAGATTCGCCGGCTGATCATCAAAATGCTCGCTCAGGCCGGCTCAGGCCATCCCGGAGGAAGCTTATCGGCGGCGGATATCATCACCTGTCTCTATTTTAAGGTGATGCGCTATAATCCCAAAGAGCCGAATTGGACAGAGAGGGATAGATTTCATATGTCTAAAGGCCACTGCTGTCCCGCGCTCTACGCAGCGTTAAGCGAGGCGGGATATTTTCCGCTTGAGCATCTCTGGACTTTGCGTAAACTCGGTTCTCTATTGCAGGGGCATCCTGACCGGAGAACCCCCGGAGTAGAAGTCGCCAGCGGCTCTCTTGGCCAGGGCCTTTCGGTTGCCCTGGGGATGGCGCTCTCGGGCCGGATTGATAAGAAAAACTATCGCGTCTACTGCCTGATGGGCGATGGCGAGATTCAGGAGGGAAATATCTGGGAGGCGGCGATGGCCTGCGCCCATTATAAGTGCGATGAGCTCTGCGCCGTATTAGATTATAATGGTTTTCAGATAGACGGCTGTATCAAGGAGATTATGAACTTGGAGCCCTTGGTTGATAAGTGGCGCTCCTTTGGCTGGCATACGATAGAGATAGACGGCCATAATATCAAGGAAATCCTGAATGCTTTTGAGGAAGCCCATACCATAAAAGGCAAGCCCTCAATCATCATCGCCCATACCATAAAAGGCAAAGGTGTTTCCTTTATGGAGAATGTCCTGGATTTCCACGGCCGGGCGCCGACTAAGGAAGAGGCGGAGAGGGCCTTAAAAGAGTTAGAATAGTTCATTGAGTTATGAGGATTGATAGATTTGAAGAGATAAAAGGATGGAATGAAGTTTATGCAAAGGCAGAGGAAGTAGCAAAAATCTTATCCGGCTTTATAACCTATTTACTCAAGCAACTCAATAGAACTCAAGCAACTCAATAGAACTCAAATGGAGATGCTATATCAGCGCGATGTATACGGCCAGACCTTGGCCGAATTAGGCAGGCAGGATTCAAATATCATTGTCCTGGACGCCGACCTTTCCGGCTCAACCCGCACCTGCCTTTTTGCCAAAGAACATAAGGAGCGGTTTTTTAATTTCGGAGTTGCCGAGCAGAATATGATGGCGGCAGCGGCAGGTTTTGCCTCTTGCGGGAAAATTGTCTTTGTCTCAACCTTTGCCATCTTTGCCACCGGAAGAGCCTGGGACCAGGTAAGAAATACCGTTGCCTATAACAATTTTAACATCAAGATTGTCGCTACCCACGCCGGAGTTACCGTCGGCCCTGATGGGGCAAGCCATCAGGCGCTGGAAGATATCACCCTGATGCGGATTGTCCCTAACGTAAAGCTTATTGTTCCGGCTGACGCTCCGCAGACCCGCGATGCGGTGCTGGCTGCCTATAAGACTCCGGGGCCGGTCTATGTGAGATTAGGAAGGCCGAAAGTTCCCACCATTCTCGGCAAGGGCCCCTTTAAATTAGGCGCGGCAGAGATTTTATCAAAAGGAAATGATTTGACCATCATTGCCTGCGGTATAATGGTAAAACAGGCCTTGGATGCGGCGGTGAGCTTAAAGAAAGAAGGAGTTTCCTGCCGGGTGATCAATATGCACACCATAAAGCCCATTGATACCCAGGCAATAGTCCAAGCTGCCCGGGAAACTAAAGGCATCGTGGTCTGCGAGGAGCATACCGTGGTGGGAGGATTGGCTTCGGCAGTTGATGAAGTGGCGGCGGAGAATTATCCCGCTGCTGTCTTACGGGTAGGGGTAAAGAACCGTTATGGACAGTCAGGCGAGTCAGATGAGTTAATCAATGAGTATGAACTTTCAGTAAAAGATATCATCAGGACGTGCAAGAAAATTCTGTCCTTCGGACAGAAGCATATAATTTCCTATGCTATCAAGAAAATCGCCTCAAGGACAGATGACAAAAGTTAGAATACTCTCCCCGGCAAAACTGAATTTGTACTTAGAGGTTTTAAATAAAAGGCCGGACGGCTATCATAATATCCGCAGCCTCTTTGAGCGGATCTCCTTAAGCGATGAGCTCACCTTCAGGCAGAGCGATAATCAGCGCATTGAAATAAAATCTGATGCAAAAGACATACCTAAAGACGGCCGCAACCTTGTCTATAAAGCCGCTTCTCTTTTGAGGGACAGCCTGGGGATTAAAAAAGGCGTGAGCATAGAAATTAAAAAACGCATTCCCGCGGGCTCAGGCTTAGGCGGCGGCTCAAGCAATGCGGCTAGCGCGCTTTTAGCTTTAAAGAAACTCTGGAATTTAAAGCTTTCGCAAAAAAAGCTCTTTGCCTACGGCTCTCATTTAGGCAGCGATGTGGCTTTCTTTTTATCCGGGGCCTCCTTTGCAGTGGGCGAGGGCCGGGGAGAAAAAATAAAACCGCTCGCCCATTTTAAAAAAAAGTTCTGGCATATTATCATCGTGCCGGATTTTAAGGTTTCAACGCGGGAAATATATGATGAGCTGGATAATTTAGAAAATCACAAGAAACTGGCCTTCGGCCAAGACTTTCAGCCAGTTTCAGTGGTTGGGAAAGTGCCTTGTACTTTCCCATACCATAATAAAAGGAAGATGGGCCTCTCGGCAAGACAACTCTCTCAGGCGGTAAAGCTTCCGCTGGGAAATATCATTTATAACCGCTTAGAGGAGGCGACCTTCAGGCGTTACCCAAAGGTAAGGGAACTTAAAGAGGCCTTAGTCAGCCGCGGCGTGCGAAATGCCGCGATGTCCGGTTCGGGAGGCGCGGTATTTGGAATGGTTAATTCAAGAAAGGAGGGATTAGGACTGCTAGAAAGTTTTAAGCATTGCAAAAACATAAAGGTCTTTGTGGCGAGAACACTCTAATTCGTCTTTAGGAGGACTCCAGCTATGGAAATAACCGAGGTAAGAATTTTCTTAAAAGATTCTATTGATAAAAAACTCAAGGCCTACGCGACCGTAACCTTTGACAATGCCTTTGTAGTCAGGAATATAAAAGTTATTGAAGGCTCAGGCGGGCTATTCATCGCCATGCCTTCGCGCAAGATAAAGCAGCCCTGTCCTAAGTGCGGATTCAGAAACGAGGCCCGCAGTAAATATTGCAACCAGTGCGCCGGACAGCTTCCGCTGGTATCCCAGCCGATAACCGGCGAATCCCAGGCCTCTGATATGCAGTCTGAGCATAAGGACATCGCCCATCCCATCACTCAGGCGTTCAGGGAATGTTTGCAAAAGAAAGTCCTTGAGGCATACGAGCAGGAGAAGAAAAAGGGAGGCATTTCGCCCAATATGCATCAGGTCTGATGAAAGTTAATCAGAGCGCTAATCCTGCCCGGTA
>MHHA01000030.1:0-10684 GCA_001805845.1 Omnitrophica WOR_2 bacterium RIFCSPLOWO2_12_FULL_46_30 | reverse complement strand
TAATCCTGCCCGGTAGTGTAATGGTAGCACATCAGAATTTGGGTCTGAGCGTCATGGTTCGAATCCATGCCGGGCAACCAACCTTGACGCTTTAGGCGAACAAAGATTATGAATAAAAATTTCGTAGGGATAATTTTGGCGGCGGGTGAGGGCACGCGGATGAAGTCCGCAATCCCCAAGGTGCTGCATCCTCTTTGCGCCAGGCCGATGCTGGCCTATGTCCTGGATCTGGCAAAGAAGCTAAAGTTAAGCAAAACCCTGGTGGTGGTTGGCAATAAGAAAGAACTTTTAAAGGGCCTGCTTGATGAATACCAGGCCAAAGCTGTCTATCAGGCCGAGCGCTTAGGAACCGCGGATGCGCTAAAGAGGGCACAGGGCGCCTTAAGAGGCTCCTCTGGCAATATCCTGGTTCTTTATGGCGATCAGCCGCTCTTACAAGCAAAGACCTTAAAAGAGCTTATGCAAAAGCATCTTGCAAGCTGCGCCTCAGCTACTATTCTTACTGTGTCTATGGAAGACCCTTTGGGCTATGGAAGAATTGTGCGGGATAATTATGCCCGGGTTACTGCAATTATTGAGGACAAAGATGCAACCAATGAGCAAAAAAATATAAAGGAAGTAAATACCGGAATTATTTGTTTTAAGAAAAATGACCTTTTTAAGGCCATCGCAAAAATCAGGCCTGATAACGCCAAAAGAGAATATTATCTGACTGACGCCATAAAAATTATGGCAGAAGGAGGCTTGCGTATTGAATCCTTATCTATAGTTGGTGATATGGAACAGGCCCAGGGCATAAATTCGCGCCAGGATTTAGCCCAGGCGCAAAAGATTATGCGCCTGCGTATCTTAGATAACCTGATGGCTTCCGGCGTAAGCATTATAGACCCGCAGTCTACCCACATAGATTATGATTGTAAAATAGGCCAGGATAGCATAATTTATCCCTTTACAGTAATTGAAAAAGATGTTATAATTGGAAAATTCTGCCGCATAGGGCCCTTTTGCCATTTAAGGCCCGGGACAAGAATTGAAGATAGGGCGATAATCGGCAATTTTACCGAGGTAGTGCGTTCGCGCATCGGAAAAGAGACGTTGATGAAGCATTTTAGCTATATGGGCGATGCCGCGGTCGGCAGGAATGTAAATATCGGATGCGGCGTGGTAACCGCCAATTTTGACGGAAAAAACAAGCTGAAGACAGTTATTAATGATAGCGCTTTCATCGGCGCAGACACAATTTTAAGGGCTCCGGTAAAAATCGGCAGGAAGGCAGTTACCGGCGCCGGCAGCGTGATAACCAGAGAAGTTAAGGCCGGGGAAGTGGTGGCAGGCGTGCCGGCAAGGCCGCTTAATAAATTCGCACAGTGACTTACCTGCCTGCTCAAGCAGGCAGGGTGCGGCTTCCGCTAGCCGCAGCCATAAGTCACGCGCTCATTTAATATGGATAAATTAGTCGTAGTAACGGGTAACGCCCATCCGGAGTTAGCCGGGGACATCTGCAGGTATCTGAAGATAAAACTAGCCCGTTGCTTAGTGGGTAAATTCAGCGAAGGTGAAATCAGGGTTGAGATTAAAGAGAATGTCCGGGGCAAAGACGCCTTCGTGGTGCAGCCTACCTGTCCTCCGGTGAACGAGAGCCTGATGGAGCTTTTAATTCTCATTGATGCCTTAAGGCGGGCATCGGCAAAGCGCATCACCGCGGTTGTGCCTTATTACGGTTATGCGCGCCAGGACCGCAAAGATCAGCCGCGCGTTCCCATCACCGCAAAGTTAGTGGCAAATTTGATCACCGTTGCCGGGGCAGACCGGGTTCTGACCATGGACCTGCACGCCGGACAGATTCAGGGATTTTTTGATATTCCGCTTGACCATCTCTTTGCGGTGGGGGTTCTGGTTGAGTATTTTGAAAAGCTAAAACTAAAGGACCTGGTGGTGGTTTCGCCGGATGTAGGCGGAATTAAAATGGCCAGGGCTTATGCAAAAAGGCTCAATGCCGGCCTGGCTATCGTGGATAAGCGCAGGATTTCTCCCCAGGCAACGGAGGCGGCGCACATATTAGGCGATATAAAGAACAGGAATATCATCGTGGTTGATGACCTTATTTCCACCGGCTCTTCCCTGATTGAGGCGATTGAGATTCTCGCCAGGCGCGGGGCGAGAGAAATCCGGGCGGGCATTACCCACGGCGTGCTCTGCGGGCAAGCAATAGAGCGGATAGATAAGTGCGGGCATCTAAAGGAGCTGGTGATTACCGACAGTATTCCATTGGATGATTCTAAGAAACATCCAAAAATCAAGGTCTTATCCATCGCCGGCCTCCTGGGCGAGGCAATAAAAAGGATACACAACGAGGAATCGGTGAGTTCATTGTTTGATTAAGTGAGGCCGCAACTTACGGAGCGCAAGCGAACGCCTGCCTGACGGCAGGCAGGTAAGTTGTCTGGCCGAACTTACCCTTGACAGATTTTGCTGTCAAGGGTCTGCACATTTGAAGTGAGGGTATATGGAAGAGATAATTCTGGTAGCGCAAAAGAGGCAGGAGGCAGGCACGCGCAAGGCCAATCGGCTGCGTAAGCGCGCATTGATACCGGCGGTAGTTTATGGCGAAGGCAAGCAGCCCTTAAACCTGCAGTTAGTTGCCAGGGATTTTCTTAATTTGATTGCTGTCCATCGCGGCGAGTCTTTTGTCCTGAAGCTTAAGGTTAAAGACAGCGGCAAAGACGAGGAGAGGTCGGTATTGATAAAGCAGATACAGCACCATCCGGTCAGAGACGATGTTATTCATGTTGACTTTAATGAGATATCCTTAACCAAAACAATCAGGGTCAAGGTTCCGCTGGTTGCCGTTGGCGAGGCAATCGGCGTGAAGTTTGACGGCGGTGTATTAGACCACATCCTCTGGGAATTAGAGATTGAGTGCCTGCCTGCTCAGATACCGGAGTCAATTGAGGTTAATGTCTCAGGTTTAAAGATCGGCGATTCTTTACACGTGAAAGATCTGGCTGTTGGCGAAGGGATAAAGCTCTTAAATGATCCTGAGGCAGCAGTTCTGGCAGTGGCTATGCCGAGGAAGGAAGAGGCTGCGCCCGCGGCTGCGGAGGCCGGGGCAGAGGTAAAAGCAGAGCCGGAAGTAATCAAGGAAAAGAAAGAGAAACTCGAGGCAGCCGAAGCTCAAAGCAGTAAGAAAGCTCAGGAAGAAAAGAAATAATGTGAAATTAGTGATTGGTTTGGGCAATCCGGGGCCAGCCTATAAAAATACCCGCCATAATCTGGGATTTATGGTTATTGATGCGCTGAGCAAGGATTTCGCTGTCCGTTTGAAATCGGAGACTAAAACCAATACCCTCAAGGCAAACACGGATTTCAGAGGGAAAGCCCTTGTTCTTTGTAAACCGTTATCCTATATGAATCTATCCGGCTCAGCCGTATTAAAATTACTGCGTGAAAATGGAGCCCGCCCGCAGGACATCTTAGTGATTTGTGATGATGTCAATTTGGAATTAGGCAGGCTTAAGCTCAAAGCCGGGGGGAGCGCCGGAGGCCACAATGGGCTGGTTTCGCTTATAGCATCTCTTAAAACAGAGGCCTTCCCGCGGATGCGCATAGGTATCGCCGCCCCGGAAGTTAAAGGAAAATTGAGCGATTATGTTTTATCGCGCTTTTCGCGCGGCGAACAAACGGTAATCCGGCGGGCTATTGAGCAGGCGAAAAAAGCAGTTTTGTGCTGGTTAGAAAACGGAATTAACCTTGCGATGGATCGAATTAATCCCGGAAGCGGCGGGGCTGATTAAGGAGTATATCAATGCCAAAGTATGAAGCGATGTTTATCTTGCAGCCAAATCTAAACGAAGAACGAAAAAAAGAACTTTATGCGCAGTTAGACGAAGCCATAACGAAAAATAACGGGGAGATCGTAAATGCAAATGTCTGGTCTCAAGCAAAAAAACTCAGTTACCCGATAAAGAAATTTCAAGAAGGAATCTATTATCTTATAATCTTTAAAGCAGACCCCGGCGCAATCCAAAAGCTCAAACAGATCTATAAATTAAATGAAAATATTATCAGATTGCTGCTCACCAAAAGCGGACAATAGGAGATGAATTTGTGTAATGTGTAAAGTTACACATAAAACATTACACAGAATTATCTGACCGTTAACATAGGAGGAGATAATGGCAAGCCTTAACAAGGTATTGTTGATAGGTAATTTGGCGAAAGATCCTGAATTGCGCTATACCCCTCAAGGGACCGCGGTGGTGAACCTGAGAATGGCGGTAAACCGGCGCTGGAAGGATAAGGCCGGAGAGCAGAAGGAAGAGGTTTGTTTTCTTACGGTGGTTGCCTGGGATAAGCAGGCTGAGGTCTGTAACCAGTATCTGCGTAAGGGCGCGCCGATATTTGTTGAAGGAAGGCTGCAGTCGCGCTCCTGGGAAGACAATGCCGGCCAAAAACGCAATGTGATTGAAGTAAGGGCCGAACGGATACAATTTTTAAGCCAGGGGCAAGGGGGGCAGGCCGGCCAGGCAGCGAAGACCGCTGTCCCTGCTGAGGAGACAGGCGAGGGGCTCTCGCAGAATTCAACCTCTCTTCAGGAGGAGAATATTGCCTGGGCGGAAGGAGAAGAAAAAAGTGACAGCGTATAAGACACCGTATAAAGTAGCGAAAAAAGGCTCAAGATTAGCGATGAGGCGCCCCTCCAGGGAAGCAGAATTCGGGCCGCCGCGCAAGAAGTTCTGCCGTTTTTGCGTTGAAAAGGCCAAAATAATTGACTATAAAGACGTTAAAAAATTAGAAAAGTGTATCACCGATCGCTCTAAGATTCTCTCCCGTAAGATTTCAGGAACCTGCGCTAAGCATCAGCGAAAGTTAAGCAATGCCATCAAATTAGCCCGCTATATCGGCTTGCTGCCTTATCTGAGGGCGTAAACTTATGAAGGTCATACTAAAGCAAAAAGTCGAAAAATTAGGCGATGCCTGGGATACGGTTAACGTTAAAGATGGCTATGCCAGAAATTTTCTTTTTCCCATGGGTTTAGCTTTAGAAGCCACAAAGGCGAGCCTCAAAATGAGAGAGGACTCCCGGGCTAAAAATGCGGCCTTGCAGGAAAAAGATAAGTTTCAGGCGCAAGAAACAGCAAAGAAATTGCAAAATGCCTCCCTTACTCTATCTATGGAGGCCACCCCTGAGGATAAACTCTATGGAAGCGTTGATGCCGAAGAATTAGTAAAATTTCTAAAAAGCGAAGGCTATGACATAGACAAAAAAGACATTCTGCTGGATGAGCCGATAAGGTCTTTGGGAGTGTATAACATAGACATCAAACTTCATCCGGAGGTTACCGCTAAGATAAAGGTTTGGATAGTAAAGAAGTAAATTCGCACTTATAACTTACGTCGCACTTTGTGCTCCGTAAGTTATGTGCTCATTTAATGCCTCAGGAACTTGCCTTAGAAAAACTCCCCCCTCAGAATATTGAAGCGGAAATGGCTGTTCTGGGCTCTATGCTTATTGACGATGAAGCCATTGCCCAGGCCATAGAAGTCCTCAATCCCGACTCTTTCTATAAAGACAGCCACCGCCGTATCTTTGATTGTATCCTGAACCTCTTTAATCAGAACAAGGCGGTGGATATCATTATCATTTGCGATGAGTTAAAAAAGCAGGGTTTGTTAGAGCAGGTTGACGGGCCTGGTTATCTGGCTTCATTAGTAAACACGGTCCCCACCTCTGCGAATATCCTGCATTATGCCTTAATCGTCCGCGAGAAGGCAACCCTGCGGGCGTTGATTAATAACGCTACGCGGATAATCAGCGATGCCTATAACGTTGAAGGAAATGCCGATGAGGTCCTGGATAATGCCGAGCGCCTGATTTTTGAAATCAGGGACCGCCCGCACCACGGGAGTTCCGTTATCCCGCTTAAGGAAATCATCAAGGATTCCATTGAGACCATAGATAAGCTTTACCAGAAGAAGGCGCATGTTACCGGCATACCCACCGGCTATGTTGACTTTGATATCAAGACCGCGGGGCTGCAGCCGTCTGACCTGATTATCGTTGCCGGCAGGCCTTCAATGGGAAAGAGCGCCTTTGTTATCGGGATTGTGGAATACGCCGCGGTAGTTGAGAAGATTCCCATCGCTTTTTTTAGTTTAGAAATGTCCAAAGAACAGTTAGTGCAGCGGCTGCTTTGTTCGCACGCCCGGGTTGATGCCCACAAGGTGCGCACCGGGTTCTTGAGCGTCTCTGACTGGCCGAAGCTCACCGCCGCCGCGGGGAAGCTTTCCGAGGCGCCTATTTATATTGACGATACGCCGGCTATCTCGGCAATGGAGCTCAGGGCCAAGGCCCGCAGGCTTAAGGCACACTACGATGTCAAGTTATTAGTCCTGGATTACCTTCAGCTGATGCGCGGAGGAAGTAAAATTGAGAACAGGCAGCAGGAAATTTCAGATATTTCGCGTTCCATAAAGGCATTGGCCAGAGAGTTGAATATTCCGGTTATTGCCATAAGCCAGTTATCGCGGGCAGTGGAATCCCGCACCGACCACCGGCCGCAGCTTTCCGACTTAAGGGAATCCGGCGCTATTGAGCAGGATGCGGATGTGGTGGCCCTGCTTTTACGCGAGGAATACTATAATCCTACCGAGGAAAACAAGGGGCTCACCGAGATTAACATTGCCAAGCAGCGTAACGGCCCGGTAGGAAATTTTAATCTGGCATTTATCCGGGAATATACCCGTTTTGAAAACCTCAGCCGCCTTGCCGAGGAGTAAGGTGCATAAGGAGCGGTCTTATGATAAAGTTATCCGCCGCCTGCCTGCCGGCAGGCAGGAAGGCGATTTTCTTGGTGGTAATGCTCTCTCTTGCTTTTAGAGGAGCAGCCTATGCTGATAATAAGTTAACCCCCGCAGAGGACAAGCAAACATCGCTTGAGAGCGGCGACTTAGCGGTTCCTGCCGAAAAAAAGGTTACCGCTATTGAAGTCAAAGGCAATCGCTTTATCAGCGCCAAGGTAATCCTTTCTAAAATAAAAACCCGGGTGCAGGCGGATTATTCCACTAATATCATCAGCGATGATATCAAGCGGCTCAACGAATTAGGTTATTTTAGCGACATAAAAATTGATACTGAGGATTTTGAGGGCGGCCTGAAGGTTATTATTATGCTAACCGAGAAATCATTGCTTGAGAAAATTATCCTCAAAGGCCGCTTCGCTAAGGTATTCCGGGAAGAGAAGCTTAGAGAGGCAATCAAGCTGAAAGAGGGCCAATATTTAGACGAGGCGCAGTTAAAAGAGGATATTAATGCGCTCAAGGACCTCTGCATCAAGAAGGGCTATGCCCAGGCCGAGGTCTCTTCTCAAAGCGAAATGAACCCTGCCACGAACAAAATAATCCTTACCCTGAGCATAGAACCGGGAAAACGCATAAGGATAAAGAGGATTGATATCCGCGGCAATAAGAATTTTAAAACTAAGAGGCTGCTGAGGCTGATCAAGAGTAAAAGGGCCGGAATATTCAGCTCCGGCTTCTTTAAAGAGGACTTGCTTAAGGATGATCTTGAACGGTTAAAATCATTTTATCGCAAAGAAGGTTTTATTGACGTAAAAATAGATTACGAGGCCGGCTCCCTGGCAAAACGGGGGCTGATGTTTTTTATCATCCGCATTGACGAAGGCAGGAAATACGTGGTAGGAGAAGTATTTATCAAGGGCAATGCGGTTTTTACCGCTAGCCAGATAAAAAAGGACTTGAAACTGATAGTTCCCGGAAAGGTCTTTAGCCAGGAAAGTATGCAGGAAGATGCCTCCGCTATCCAGAGCATCTATTTCAACAGGGGTTATATTTTTACTCGTGTTGATGGGACTACCTATCTGAATCCCGAGAGCAAAAAGGTTGACGTAACCTATACGGTTGACGAGGGTATTCTGGGGTATGTGGACAAGATAAAAATCCGGGGCAATATAAAGACCAGGGATAAAGTTATCCGCCGGGAGCTGAGGATGTATCCGGGTGAGCGTTTTGACGGAGAAAAGCTGAAGCGCAGTAAAGAACGCCTGCAGAATCTGGGATTCTTTGAAGAGGTCAGCTACGATATTGAACCCTCAAGCTCGCCAGAGCCGGATAAAAGGGACCTGGTGGTTGAGGTAAAGGAGTCCAAGACCGGAGAATTCAGCTTCGGCGGAGGATACAGCTCGGTGGATAAGCTCATCGGCTTTATTGAAGTGGCCCAGAAAAACTTTGACTGGAAGAATTTTCCCTATTTTACCGGCGCGGGCCAGGACCTGCGCCTGCGGGCGGAGCTTGGCTCAATTGCCAAGAATTTTGAACTGAGTTTTACCGAACCCTGGATGTTTGATTATCCGGTTGCCTTTGGTTTTGACGGATACCGCCGGGAGCGCGCCCGGGAAACCGACGTAGGCTTTGGTTACAATGAGAAGAGAAGCGGAGGAGATTTGCGCTTAGGAAGGGAATTCGGAGAATATCTCAGGGGCGATATGATGTACCGTTTTGAAGAAGTAACCATATCGCAGGTTTCTGATGACGCGACCGCTGATCTCAAGAAAGAAATTGGCAAGAATATCATCAGTTCAATGCAGTTAGGCTTAAGCCGGGATACCAGGGATAGTGTGCTTAACCCTGCGAAAGGTTATGTCTTAGGCGGGACGCTGGAATTAGCCGGAGGCCCTTTTGGCGGGGATAAGGAGTTCTTTAAGGCCACTACAACTGATAGCAAGTATTTTGGGCTCATGCGTTCCTCTACCTTAGAATTCAGGCTGCGCGCGGGCCTTGTCAATGCCTACGGTAATTCAGGCGCAGTTCCCATATACGAACGTTTCTATGCCGGAGGCGCTTATACTATCAGGGGCTATCATGAAAGAAAGGTAGGCCCTGTAGATGAGGTCTCTAAGGATCCCATTGGCGGGGAGGCGATGTTGATTGGCAATATTGAATATCTGTATCCTTTAATTGATGTGCTCAAGCTGGCGTTATTCTATGATGTGGGAAATGTTTGGCCTAAAGTAGGCGATTTTGGTTCCGGCGGCTACCGGGCCGGCATAGGCCTTGGCGCGAGGCTTAAGACGCCTATCGGCCCGGTGAGATTGGACTATGGTTTCCCGCTCAATAAAGAGCCCGGCGAGCCGGCCAAGGGCAAGGGGAGATTCCACTTTAGTTTGAGCCGCGGGTTTTAAGTTCGCCCCGAAAGCGGCGGGGCTGATTAAGGAGAGGAATATGATGAGAAAAGGTATAGTGGTTTTAGTGATGGCGTTGTTTTCCTTGGCATTCGTAATTTCAGCTTCTGCGGCGGAGAAGATTGCCTCCGTTGATATAGGCAAGCTTTTCGACGAGTATCCAAAGACAAAAGAGTTTGATAAGGGCCTTGAACAGAAAGCCGGCGCCTACGAAAAAGACAGAGACAACAGAATTGCCGAGATAAAACAATTGCAGGATAAACTCAGTATTTTAACTGACCAGGAAAAAGAAAATAAGCAGAAGGAATTAGAAGAAAAAATAAAGTCAGCCAGAGAATTTACTTTGTCAAAAGAATCGGAATTAAAGAAAGAAAGGGATGACCGGCTCAGGGAGGTCTTAAAGGATATTGAGGCTACCGTAGGACAGTATGCGCAGAAGGAAGGATATACTATGGTTTTTAATGACCGGGTCTTTGTCTATAGCAATAAAGCAAATGATATTACCGGTAAGGTCCTGGAAATGCTGCAGGCCGACTATAAAAAGAATACATCCTCCGGAAAATAGTTATCGCTGATTTTAGGGGGCAATATGCGAAGCACCGTAGGTGAAATAGCCAGGCTTATTGATGGCGAGGTGGTCGGGGACCCCGCCACCGTGATAACCGGCGTCTGCGGAATCAGAGAAGCCGAAGAGGGAGACATTACTTTTGTTGCCAATTCCCGGTATGTCCATCTTATCGCCGGGACGCGCGCCTCAGCGATTATTACCTCAAAAGAGCTTACCGGCGCGGCTAAACCGATTATCCGCGCTGACAATCCTTCGCTTGCTTTTGCAAAAGTAGTTTCTTTGGCCTCGCCCGGCGATCTGCGCCATCCGCAGGGAATACATCCTGCGGCGATTATCGGCAAGGGAGTTTCTTTAGGAAAATCAGTCGCGCTCGGGGCTTACGTGGTCATAGAAGACCAGGCAATAATTGGCGATAGGACTATTATATATCCCGGCTGTTTTATCGGCCATAACAGTTCTATTGGCTGCGATTGCCTTATCTATCCTAATGTTTCTGTGAGAGAAAGGGTAAGCATAGGCAGCCGGGTGATTATTCACAGCGGAACAGTGATTGGTTCAGATGGGTTTGGTTTTATTCAGGTAGACGGAAGGCATCAAAAAATTCCTCAAGCCGGGACTGTCCAGATAGAGGACGACGTAGAAATCGGAGCCAATGTGGCTATTGACCGGGCGCGCTTTGACAAAACAGTAATCGGAAAAGGGACAAAGATTGATAATCTTGTCCAGATTGCCCATAATGTCATCATCGGCGAGAATTCGCTTATTGTTGCCCAGGCCGGGATTTCCGGGAGCACGGTAATCGGCAGCAACGTTACCCTGGCCGGCCAGGCCGGCTTAGTAGGGCATATCAGCGTTGGGGATGGAGCAATCGTTGCGGCACAGGCCGGAGTTACCAAGTCAGTGCCGGCAAATACCG
>MHHA01000029.1 GCA_001805845.1 Omnitrophica WOR_2 bacterium RIFCSPLOWO2_12_FULL_46_30 | reverse complement strand
CGCTACAAGGGGGATATGCTTAACTCCCTGCTCACTGAAGAAGGCTCTGCCATCGGAAGAAGCGGCAAGGCCTATATCGTCAACAAGGACGGCCTGCTCTTAACCCTCCCTAACTTTATCAAGGACAAAAAGGACAAGTATGAGATTATCCTCAAGGAGCAGGTCAAGACCGAGCCGATTACCAGGGCCCAGTCCCAGGGCAAGGAAACCTTGGGCATCTACCGGGACTCATTAGGTAACAGCGTCTTAGGCGCCTCGGTGATCAACAAGGAAAAGGGCTGGCTGATTATTGCCGAGAAGGATACGCTTCTCGCCTTTGCCCCGCTTAGATTTTTAGCCCTGATAATTGTAAGCATTGCTTTTATCTGCATTACTATTGTAATCTTGCTCTCTTTTCTTATTTCTGGTAAAATAACTGAGCCAATTTTAAAAATTACCCAGGCTGCCGGCAAGGTTGCGCAGGGTGATTTTGAGGCAGAGATAAATTATGCTTCCAATGATGAGCTCGGCATTCTGGTCAAAGATTTCAATCAGATGGTTCAGGATTTAAAAAAGCTGCACAGCCAATTGCTCCAGTGCGATCGGCTCGCTTCCTTAGGAACGCTTTCAGCAGGGGTTGCCCATGAAATAAAAAATCCCCTGGCAATCATTATCCAGGGTCTGGCGTTCTTGAGAGCATCAATGCCGGAAGGCGATGCGATCGCCATTGATGCCGTAGAAAGAATTGAAAAGGCGGGTATGCGGGCGGCTAACATTGTCAGGGACCTGCTGAGTTTTTCCCGTCAGAATCCACCGGCTTTAGAAGCGCAGAATATTGCCGCGGTTATTGAGGATACGCTGCCGCTGGTGGAACATCAAATTAAGCTTAAGAATATAAAGATACTCAGGCGCGTTAGCGCTGACCTGCCTTTTGTAAAAGTTGATAACAGCCAGATGAAGCAGGCCTTTATAAATATAATTCTTAATGCGGTTGAAGCTATGCCCCGGGGAGGAACCATAACTATCGCGGTAGAAAAGCCAAAAACACAAGCCGAGAGCAGTAATCTAGAAATTAGATTTACCGATAGCGGATGCGGCATCACTGAAGAAAATCTGCATAAAGTCTTTGACCCCTTTTTCAGCACTAAACAAAAGCAGGGAGGCACCGGGCTTGGGCTATCAGTTACCAGGGGAATTATTGAAGGCCATAACGGGACTGTTGAAATAGAAAGTAAGCTTGGCGAAGGAACAACAGTTATCGTCAGGCTGCCGATAGCGGATTAGGGCAGTTAAAAAAAGAGATCCTTGACATTGGCTATAGCCAATGTCAAGGATCCAATTCGCCCCGCCAGTGGCGGGGCTCATTGGAGGTGGATATGGATAGAAAACAAAAAATATTAATCATTGATGACGAGGAAGATTTCTGCCATTTTGTCAAGTTGAATTTGGAGCGGGCCGGAAAGTTTCAGGTATTGGTTGCCAGCCAGGCGCAGGCCGGCATCAGCTTAGCCAGGGTCAATCAGCCGGACCTGATTCTCCTGGATATTCTAATGCCGGATATGGACGGTTCGCAGGTAGCTGAGAACCTGCTTCTTGAGCCAACTACAAAAAACATACCTATTGTATTTCTTACCGCCCTGGCGCAGAAGAAAGAGATAGAATCCGCAGAAGGGGTTATTGGCGGAAGAACATTTATTGCCAAGCCGGTAACTCCGCAGGAGCTGATCGCCAGGATTGAGATGGTGCTGGGGAAATGAATATAATTGTTTGTATCAAACAAGTTCCGGAGACGACTGAGGTAAGAATTAACCCCCAGACCAATACTTTGATGCGCGAAGGGGTAAAGTCCATCATTAACCCCTTTGATATGTACGCCATAGAAGAGGGCCTGCGCCTGAAAGAGAGATTTGGCGGCAAGGTTACCATTTTAACTATGGGCCCGCCTCAGGCAGAGAGCGCTTTACGCGAGGCAATCTCATTAGGCGCTGATGATGCCATATTGCTTTCGGATAGGGCTTTTGCCGGCAGCGATACCCTGGCTACCAGCTATACCTTAGCCGGCGCCATACGCAAAATCCGGGATTACGATTTGCTCATCTGCGGTAAACAGGCCTCAGACGGCGATACCGCACAGGTTGGCCCGGGGATAGCGGCGCATTTAGATATTCCGCAGGTAACCTATGTGAAGAAGATAGAAGAAATTAAAGACAAGGCCATCCGGGTTGAACGGATGACCGAGGAAGGTTTTGAAATCATTGAATCGCCTCTGCCGGCGCTGCTTACGGTGGTAAAAGAAATAAACACCCCGCGCCTTCCTTCGCTTAAGGGGCTGATGCGCTCAAAACAGGCAAAAATTACGCATTGGACGCATAAAGATATTGAGCTTGGGTTTGAAAACCTGGGGTTAAGCGGTTCTCCTACCCAGGTGGTAAAAATATTTAGCCCGCCGCCCCGCGAAAGCAGCCAGATGTTAAGCGGAAGCATTGAGGAGCTCGTTGAGAAATTAGCCCTGATATTTAAGAAAGAGCTCGTCTAGAGCAGTAGATATGCCTATACAAGTAATTATTGAGAAATGCACCGGCTGCACCCTGTGCCTGAAGGTCTGTCCCTTTGACGCCATAAGGATTATGGATAAGAAGGCAGTGATTAACCTAGATAAATGCACTCTGTGCGGCGCCTGTGCGCCTGCCTGTAAGTTTAAGGCTATACTATTAGAGAAACCAGAAACCGCTAATCAGAAACCGGATATTAGCGGATATAGAGGGGTCTGGGTTTTTGCCGAGCAGAAGAAGGGCAAGGTCCAGCCAATAGCTTTTGAGTTATTATCCAAGGCAAAAGAATTAGCAGCGGCTTTGGATACTGAGGTATCGGCGGTGCTTCTGGGCTACCGCTTAGAAGAAGAGATTCAGGAATTAATCTGGCGGGGCGCGGATAAAGTGTATGTGCTGGAAAAGCTGGAACTCGCCAATTATCAGGATGAGCCGTATACCAATGTGCTCGCCGAACTGATTAATAAATACAAGCCGGAAGTTCTTCTTTGCGGAGCAACCTCAATCGGCAGGTCATTGATTTCGCGCATCGCAGTCAAAATAAAGGCAGGCCTGACCGCTGACTGCACCGAGTTAGCCATTGATCAGGAAAAAAAGATGCTGCTTTCCACCCGCCCCGCGTTCGGGGGAAATATTATGGCTACCATCATTTGTCCTAATCACCGGCCGCAGATGGCTACGGTTCGGCATAAGGTTTTCCCGGAGGCCCAATGTGATATGAAGCGAAAAGGGAAAATTATTTATGAAAATTTTTACGGCGCCTTATTAAGCAGCCGCAGCCGCCTTCTGGATATCATTGATGAGATTGAGTCAACAGTAAATTTATCCGAGGCGGATATTATTGTTTCGGGAGGACGGGGCCTGAAAGCAAAAGAAAATTTTAAATTGGTTGAGGACCTGGCAAAGGCCCTGGGCGCTGCGGTAGGCGCCTCGCGCGCCGCGGTGGATAGCGGCTGGATGCCTTATTCGCATCAGGTAGGCCAGACCGGAAAAACAGTCTGCCCCAAGCTCTACATTGCCTGCGGTATCTCTGGCCAGATTCAGCATTTAGTGGGAATGCAGTCTTCAAAAGTCATCATTGCCATAAACTCTGACCCTTACGCTCCGATTTTTAAAGTCGCCAATTATGGGATCGTCGGCGACCTTTTTGAACTCCTCCCGGCCTTAACTAAGAAACTGCAAGAGGCCCTGAAAAGATAATGAGAAAGACGGCGGTGGTAACCGGCGGCGCAGGTTTCTTAGGCGCATATCTTTGCGAGCGGCTGCTTGAGCTTGACTTTAAGGTTATCTGTCTGGATAACTTAATCACAGGAAGCATGCAAAATATTGCCCATTTATCAGACAACAGAGATTTCATTTTTATCAAGCACGATGTAACCAAACATATCGCTCTTAAAAAGAAGGTTTCCCTCATTCTCCATTTTGCCTCGCCGGCAAGCCCGGTTGATTATTTACGCTATCCTATTCAGACGCTCAAGGTTGGTTCTTTAGGAACTCATAACGCCCTGGGTTTAGCCAAAAAAAATAAAGCCCGCTTTTTATTAGCCTCAACTTCTGAGGTCTATGGCGACCCCCTGGTGCATCCTCAGCCTGAAGATTACTGGGGAAATGTGAATTGTATCGGTCCCCGCGGTGTCTACGACGAGGCAAAACGTTTTGCCGAGGCAATCACCATGGCCTATCATCGCAGGCACAACATGGATACCCGGATAGTGCGTATCTTCAATACTTTTGGGCCGCGCATGCGTAAGAACGACGGACGGGCAATACCCAATTTTATCTCCCAGGCGCTTAAGGATGAGCCGCTTACCGTTTATGGCAAAGGCCTGCAGACGCGCTCTTTTTGCTATGTTGATGATTTGATAGACGGAATTATGAAACTGCTCCTGATTAAGAGGGAGGCGTATTTTCCCACGAATATCGGTAATCCCGGCGAAATGCGGCTGATTGATTTGGCAAAAAGCATTATCGCGCTTACCCAAAGTAAAAGCAAAATCAGGTTCCAGGCGCTGCCTGTTGATGACCCCAGGCAAAGAGAGCCGGATATTTCCCGGGCAAAGAGGTTTCTTAAGTGGCAGCCGAGGGTTGAGCTTAAAAGCGGTCTGCTCAAAACCATTGCCTGGTTCAGGAGTTGCTAAAAGCAAGAATGGCGGATTTGACTATTGTATTTATGGTCGTCGTTGCCGTGGGTATTGCGGTGGCGCTGTTCTTAGCCTATCTGCACGGGCTATCTACGCATTCTGCCGGGATGAAGGCAGATGATAAAAAAAACGCCGCAGGGCAGGATATGTTTTCAGCCAGCCCGGATGCGGAGCATTTAAAGCAAGCAATAACTAAGCGCATAAGCGATTTGGCTGGTTCGCCAGAGCAGTGTCAGGAAATTACCAGCGCCGTAACCGAGGTTTTGAGCAAAGAATTAGAAAAGAAAACAACCCAGGTTAACCAGGAATTAACTAAGAAATACGAAACAGTTATCCAGGAAAAAACAAGAAATGAGGAGATTGCCTGGAAAAAGTATGAGAAGGTATTTGAAGACAAGAAGGAAACGGAAGCGGTGATCCGCAGTGTTGCCGAGGGCCTGGTCATCATTGATGCCCAGGGTAAGGTGCTGATGATGAATCCCGCTGCCGAAAAGTTATTAGGTGTTTCAAAAAAGGATAAAGTCGGCAGGCCGCTTACCGCCGGCCTCAAAAATGAACAGCTGGTTTCTCTGTCTAAATCCCGGGACAAGAAGGAAGACAGGGAAATTGAGCTTTTTAGCCAGCAGGATGAGACTAAGAAAATTTTACGCTCAAGCAGCGCCGTCATTGAGGATGAGGATGGCAAGACCATCGGCATGGTATCGGTGTTAAGCGATATCACCAAGCAGAAGGAGCTGGATGAGTTGAAATCAAATTTTGTTGCCAATGTAACCCATGAATTGAGGACCCCCTTGATAGCTACCGAAAAGTCTCTTTCCTTAATGCTCAGTAAGGCAACGGGCCCTCTCACTGAATCTCAGGAGCAGTTTCTGACTATCGCTAACCGTAATCTCAAGCGGCTCGGCGCATTGCTCAATGATTTGCTTGATCTTTCAAAGCTCGAAGCAGGCAGGATGACGCTTAATCCTATGCCTTCGTCAATAGAGAAGCTCATCACTGAATCCGTAGAAAGCTTAGATACCTGGGCTAAATCAAAATCCATAACCATTGCGCAGAAAATCCAGGATAACCTTCCTTCCGTAAGCATTGATCCCGACAGAATAATACAGGTTCTCAATAATCTCATCGGTAACGCCATTAAGTTTACCCAGCATAAGGGCACGATTACCGTTGAGGCGGTTCTTAAGGCAAATACAGCAGAGCTTGCGGTATGTGTTTGCGATACGGGTATTGGAATTGAGCAGGAAAACCTTGTCAGAATATTTGATAAGTTCTATCAGGTTGGTTCGCCTGGCTTAAGAGGGCCTGCGCGTGGTGAACGGGTGTCCGCTGACTCAAGCGGAACCGGCATAGGTTTATCCGTAGCTAAGGAGATTGTGGAATTGCATGGCGGAAAAATCTGGGTTGAAAGCCAGGAGGGCGCGGGCGCAAAGTTTACTTTTACCTTGCCGCTTGCTCATTAAAAATGGAAGAGATAAAAAAGATTAAGGTTCTGGTTACTGATGATGAGGCAGATTTTAGAAAGCTGATGCAATTTTGGCTTGAGTCCAAGGGATATACGGTCCTTACTGCCCCGGACGGTGAAAGCGCTATTCAATTGGTGAAAGAAAGCAGTCCAGATATTATTTTTATGGATTTGCGCATGCCGCAGATGGACGGGCCCCATGCCATCGGTAGAATCAGGCAATTCAATAAAGACGTTCCGATTATCATTATCACCGCCTACTTAGAGGACCTTAAGATTAAGGAAGCTAGCAGCTACGGAATCTCAGGGGTCTTTTATAAGGGAAAGGATTTTGAGCAGGGTTTGTGCCTGCTTGAGTCAGTACTCAGGCGCCATAAGAAGCTTCAAAAATAACCGCACTTGATTCTCTCCCGCCAAATTCGCGTTTACCCCGTTAGAAACTAGAGGGCAACATCCAGAGAGAAAGAGGTTTCTAACGGGGTTTATAAAAAACTTTAAAAAAAACTTGACAAACGGATATATTTGATTATAATTATATGTTTACGAAAGTACACACCTAAGTTTTTCCGGTAACAGTAGTTAAGGCTGGAAACAAAAACAACTGACAGGTTATTTTCATGGTATAGGAAAGTATAAAACACTTTCCTATACCACTGCGAAAATCGCTGAGAGCCAAAAGTTATCGCGCGATGAGCGATTTTTTTGTTTAATAAAATAACCTGTCAAGGAGTGGTGTTTTTTTGTTATTTTTTAAACTGCTGGAGTAGCTCAGCCGGCAGAGCACGTCCTTGGTAAGGACGGGGTCACGG
>MHHA01000028.1 GCA_001805845.1 Omnitrophica WOR_2 bacterium RIFCSPLOWO2_12_FULL_46_30 | reverse complement strand
TGGTTTGCCCCTCATATTGAGGGTTGGGTATTTTTACCGAGATTACCGCGGTTAATCCCTCGCGCGCATCCTCGCCGGCTATAGCGATGCCGTCCTTTAAGAGATTCTTGTTCCTGGCATATTGATTTATCGCCCGGGTAAGCGCGGACTTAAAACCCGAAAGGTGCGTTCCGCCTTCAATGGTATTTATATTATTGGCAAAGGAAAAGAGAATCTCCGCATAGCCGTCATTATACTGTAAAGCGGCCTCTAAGCTTATCCCCTCTTTTTCCTTTTCAAAATAGATGACCTTGTGGTGTAAGGGATCTTTATTCTGATTGAGGTATTCCACAAAGGAGACGATACCGCCGGAAAATTTGAACTCCGTCTGTTTATCGTGTCTTTCATCATAGAGGGTTATCTCTAGGCCCTTATTTAAAAAGGCGAGCTCCCTTAAGCGCTGCGATAAAGTATCATACGAATAATCTATGGATTTAAAAATTTCCTTATCCGCCTTAAAGGTAACTTTTGTTCCTGCGCTCTTGCTTTTACCAATTACCGTGAGCTTAGAAACGGTTTTGCCCCGTTCATATCTTTGATGATACGTCTTCCCGTCGCGCCTGACCTCAACCTGAAGCCACTCGGAAAGGGCGTTGACTACGCTTACCCCCACGCCGTGCAGGCCGCCGGAAACCTTATAGGCCTGGTGGTCAAATTTTCCCCCGGCATGCAGGGTGGTCAAAACCACCTCTACTGCCGGCTTTTTCTCGGTCTTATGCATATCCACCGGTATGCCGCGGCCGTTATCGCTAACGCTGACGCTGTTATCCGCATGCACCGCTACGTCTATTTTGGAACAATAGCCTGCCAGCGCTTCATCTATAGAATTGTCTACCACTTCAAAAACCAGATGATGCAAGCCGCGGGCATAGGTATCGCCGATATACATTGCCGGGCGTTTGCGCACCGCCTCTATCCCTTCCAATACCTGGATGGTAGTGGCGTCGTAGCGATGCGTCTTCGTCTTTTCTTCCTGTTTTTTCTCTTGATTTGCCACTAAAGCTCCCTTCTTAGGACTTTTGGCTGCGGCTAGCGGAAGCCGCACCATTGCCCTCTGGCTTATGGCTGCGGCTAGCGGAAGCCACGCCCTGCCTTGCCGGCAGGCAGGCATTGCCCTCTGGCTTATTGGGCCTTCCGATTTTTAGGCGGATTTGCTCAATTATACTTGAGCCTGCCTTCTCCTGCAATGCTTTTAAAATCCGGGGTTTTTTTAAATTGAAGGCGTAGAGCCGGGCCGGCGAATCAATGTAAAGCGTTAAGACCTTGTTCTGCAGGCTCCAGGGCTCTACGTGCAGCCTCTCCCTGGCATCAAGCAAGGCCAACAACGTATCGTATACGCGCTGTTTATTATCCTGCCTGGGCGAGCTTAATCCCTGGAATATCGTTCCTATTGTTTTACCTATCGGCTCTATCAAGAAAATCTCCTTTGGTGATAACTTTTGGCTGCGGCTAGCGGAAGCCGCACCCTGCCTTGCCGGCAGGCAGGCATTGCCCTCCTGACTTATATCCTCATCGGCAATACGATATAGAGGTAGCCTGGCTTGCGAATCGCGCCCGGTTTTTCCGAATCGCTGAGCTCGAAACTAATCATTTCGTCGGGAAGAGTTTTTAAAACATCAATTAAGTATGTGGGGTTAAAACCAACGGCTAATTCTTTGCCGGAATATTCTGCTTCTAATTCCTCCCGGGATTCGCCCAGATCAGGCGCGGATTTAGAAATCACTAATTTATTTTTAAACACTTCTAATTTTGCCGCCTGGTAATCCGCGCTAGAGAGAACTGCTGCCCTTTTAAGAGCCAATAAAAAACGCTCGCGGTTGAGCATTATCTTATCTTTCTGCTCTGTGGGGACAACCTGATGGTAATTGGGAAATTCTCCTTCAATCAGCCGGGAAATAATGCGCACTGCGCCTAAATCAAAAAGCGCCTGATTTTCGCCCAATACCAGAAGCACCTCGCCTTCCTCTTTTAGGTTACGGCTTAACTCGCTGATGGTCTTTGAGGGGATAACAATATTGACCGCTTTGTTTATTTTTGCCCCTGTGTTTTTTTCTATCACTGCAAGCCTGCGGCCATCAGTTGCCGCCAGAGTAATTTTGTCCTGCTCTATTTTAAAAAGTATGCCGTTTAAAACATAGCGCGCCTCGTCGCGGGAAATAGCGAAACTGGTTTTATTCAACATTTCTTTTAAAGCCGCCTGCCCTATCCTGATTGCGTCCCTGTCTTTAAACTCCGGCAATTTCGGAAATTCGTCTTTTGGCAAACCCATTATTTTAAATTCACAATTTTCGCTCTGGATTATCACTGCGTTGTTTTTCTTTGCTGTTATGGTTATTTGGCCCGGGAGAAGCTCATGGATAATTTCAGTAAACTTCTTTCCAGGAACCGTTATCGCGCCGGTTTCCACAACCTCCACAGGATATTCACAGGATATGCCAATATCCAGATCTGTGGTGGCTAACTTTAGTTTACCTTCTGTAGTTTCTAAAAGTATATTCAATAATATAGGCAAACTTGCCCTAGGTGCTATGATGTTCTGGACAATCTGGAGATTGTTAGATAAGTCCTCCTTTGTAGTTTGAAATTTCATCTTTTATTCTCCTTAATGAGCCCTGCCTTTTCAAATGGGGTAGATTTCGTAGAAATTTACGAGCGTTTATGTAAGAGGTACCTGTCTTAATACTAATTAATTTTTTATATAAAAATAGTAATAGTAGTAGTAATGCGTGTTAATACTACTAAAAAGTTTATTCGGTTTAAAATCACACACAAATAACACAGAAAGATATTCACAACCAGAGCTTAACTTATTGTGGATTTATTGTTTAATGCTCTGAATAACCTTTTCCAGGTCTATTCTCAACCCGGGATTATCAGACAGCCGCTGCTTAATTTTTTTATATGAATGCAGCACCGTAGTATGGTCTTTGTTTCCAAAAAAACCGCCGATTTCCGGTAAAGAAAAATTGGTTAACTCCCGGGATAGATACATTGCCACCTGGCGCGCAAAAACTATTTGTTTATCCCGCTTACTGCCTTTTATATCTTGTTGATTAAGGTTAAAAAAACCAGCCACCTGTTTCTGAATCAAATCCACAGTAATTGTTTTATGCGACTCTTTTAATAAATCCTTTAAAACTCCCTTCGCCAATTCTATGCTGATCGGCTTATTTTCCAGCAAAGAATAGGCGAGCACCCTGATCAATGCCCCTTCTAATTCGCGGATATTGGTTTTAACCATCTGGGCAATAAAGAAGGTTACCTCATCAGGGATGTGCGTTGGCTCATGTTCTGTTTTCTTCTTTAAAATTGCCACCCTGGTTTCAAAATCAGGCGGCTGGATATCGGTTACCAGGCCCCAGCCAAAACGAGAGACCAGCCGTTCCTCCAGATGGGAGATATCTTTCGGCGGACGGTCGGATGAGATGATAATTTGTTTATGCGCATCGTAAAGAGTATTAAAAGTATGGAAAAATTCTTCCTGGGTGGATTCCTTGCCGGCAATAAAATGCACATCATCTATCACCAGCACGTCAACATTCCGGTATTTTTGGCGAAAACGCGCGGTCGAGCGGTGTTGGATGGCATCAATGAGCTCATTGGTAAACCGTTCGGAAGGCAAATAACAGATTTTTAAATTAGCCGCCTCCCTCTTTAATATGGCATGGCAAATTGCCTGCATCAGGTGGGTTTTCCCCAGGCCCACCCCGCCGTAAATAAAGAGCGGGTTATAGACCTTTGCCGGGGATTCGCTAACCGCAGTTGATGCGGCATGGGCAAAGCGGTTTGAGGCGCCCACGACAAAGTTATCAAAGGTATAGCGCGGGTTAAGGCTTAAGGGCGACAGGGGTTTATCCGCAGTATGCGGGGGTTCTTTTTTAGGGGGTATGTTCGCGCTGACCGGCTGAACCAGAAGCTCTACCTTAGTTAGTTCTTTGGTCTGCTTTTTTAGGTTATCTTCTATAAATTTTAAGTAATGCCTGCTAACCCAATCTCTTGAGAATTCATCAGGCGCATTTAATACCAAAACACCGGGCGCGCTGCTTTCTTTGGCTTGCAAGCGGCTAATCCAGGCCTCATAGGCCGCGCTGCCGATATTTTCTAAGATCGCTTTTTTGGTTTCTATCCAGGAGTCAAGGAGGGACATTATTTAGGTATTAAGCCAGCTTTTCCACAGAATACACAGTTTTTCCACAAGCCAGCGGGCAAACCCTGCCTGCTCAGCAGGCAGGGTTTGGCTTCCAAACCAATCTCGCAGCGCTCGCAAGACACGATGCCAACCATTGCTTTTTAGTAACAGTTCAGCCTTCAGAAGTGCCCGTCGGTGTCATTGCGAGCCCCGAAAGGGCGAAGCAATCTTATAAAAAGACTGCTTCGTCGCTGTCGCTCCTCGCAGTGACACTAATACTTCCAAGAGTTGAACTGTTACGCTTTTTAAGGATTAAATTTGGATAAGGAGCTTACCTTTTAATAATTATAACAGGATTAAAACTCTTTGCAAGCAAGAAATGCTCTGTTTAAGCAGCAGCTAACTTAAAAAGCTGATTGCGCGCCTCTTCGGTTATTTCGCTAAACTTGATTCCCAAAAAATAATGCTGCCCCTTTTCCATACGGCAGTAGACAATTTCGCCCTTAACCTTAATTGTCTGGCCGGAGGCAAATAAAGTAGCGCCGGGTTTAAAATCCAAAGATATCTTAATGCCCGCGGGAAGAAACAAAAATATTTCTAAACCTACGGCTGTGCCGTTACGGGATATGTCGCGGCTGTAGCCGTCAATAGGCGAAGAAAACGGCAGGGTAAAAGACGCGTCTTCCAGCGAAATACTCACCGGTATATTTAAGGGAAGCCTTTCGGATTCCCGAAAGAATGGAAGCCCTTCCAGAGGCTCCTGTTCCAGAATAAAATTTCCGGCTTCAAAAAGCTTATCCTCAAGGCCGTAAAGGCTATCCAGCGCCTTGATTATGGAATAAGCAGAGGCAAATAAAGGTTCAATAGGACAGCCGCATAGGTTAGCCAGATTGTTTATCAGTGTTGCATCCAGGGGGTTAGCGCATGCAGCGAACAAGGTCTCTTTAATTTTAAACAAAGGCATAACCAGATTCTGGCGGCAAAAATTTTCGCCGATTAAAGACAGAACCGAAGACGAAATTTTATAGTCAGCAATTCTCACATACGGGATATTGCTTTCCTGGGCAAAGAATATGGTTAAGTCATCCAGAGATAGATAGCCCGATTTTACCATGGCTGCCCAGACAGTTCTCCCGGCCCTGGCCGCTTCTTCTTTTGCCGCATTTAATTGTTGTACGGTAATCCAGCCGTCTTGAACAATTTTTGTTTCTAGGTCTTTCATGGAAATCCCCCCGGGCAAGCCCGGGGTCTTCTGCGAAGGCGGGATAAAGTTATTCCCGGGACTGTTGTTGAGGGTAGTATTTTTTCATAAAATCAGCCAGGGACTCCGAGGCCTTTTTTTCATCAATAATATACATTCCGCTTTTATCCAGTTCGCTCTTGGAGACCTGGGGGTATTTCTTTTGCACCGCGGCTAATAAATCCGCCTGCTGCCGGGCGATTTGCAGCAGGGCGCGGTTATCCCTGAGCACATCGCAATAATCTAACGCCTGCCGGACGGTGAGCTTTAATTCTTCGTTTTCCCAGGGTTTGGTGATGAAACGGTAAACCTGGCCGTTATTAATGGCCTTAATCGCGGATTCCAGATCAGGGTAACCGGTAATGAGAATTCTAATGGTATCAGGGTAGAGCTGTTTCACCTTAACTAAGAAATCCAGCCCTGAAATATTCGGCAGTTTATTATCCGAGATAACTAAATCCGCGCCGTTATTATCTTTCAGTTTCTTGAGGCCCTCCTGGCTATCCCCGGCAGTCATAATCTCGCGGTCATCGGCGCGTAAAAGCCTGGTAAGGGTGCTGAGTATATTTTGTTCATCATCAACCAACAGAATGCAATGTTTCGCCACCTTTATCCTCCCTTATCCATTTCTTTTACTATTTCATCAATAGTATTTTTTGATACCGAAGGAGTGATTTTGGTAAACATTATGCCCATGCCCGCAGGCTGGAGTTCGCCTTTTTCGTCTTTAATTGGCTGGAGCCTGTTCCAGGCCACCACTCCTTCGGCGCGGATGTTTTTCTTATGTTCATCCTTGCCGAGTTCAAATAACAGCTCTACTTTGGTCTGCGCAGGCTCTACTTTATCGGTAGCGATAAACATTCCGCCGGCAGAAATATCCTGCGCCTCAACCATCTGCCATAAATTCTTGCCGCGGTATTCCGCTTTCAGCCTGACGAATGCCCTTTTTTGCTTTCTCTTTTCTTCCCAGTTAATCATTTCGTCCCCCTATTGCTCTATGGGCAGGGTTATGGTAAAGGTTGTTCCTTTTCCCGTCGCGCTCTCTACTCTTATCTCACCCTGATGCTGTTTGACAATGTTGTAACTTACCGAAAGCCCAAGCCCCGGGCCTTTCTTCGTAGAAAAAAACGGATCAAATATTTTAGATAGGTTTTCAGGAGCAATGCCGCTGCCGCTATCGGCAATTTTTATGTAGACATTTTTTGCGTCTTCGTAGGTAGAAAGCGCGATGGTTCCCTTTTCGGCTATGGCCTGAGTTGCATTAATCAAGAGATTCAAGAATACCTGGGATAACTGGGTAGGATCGCCCAGGACGGCAGATTTTGCCTGATAATCCTTGAACAGGGTAATTTTATACTTTATCTCATTCCAGACAATGGTTAAAGTGGATTCTAAGATTTGATTAATATCTAACCGCCCTTTTTTGGTTTCACTCTGCCGGGAAAAGGTGCGTAGGTCCGAGACGATTTTTTTAATCCGCAGGGCGCCCTCTAATGATTCTTCGGTCATGGGCAGGAAATCCTCAATGAGCGTTTTTTTATGCTGGGTATCAACAGAGGGCTCTTGAGCAAAATAGTTGACATAATCGCGCAGGCTTTCTAAATTACTGAGCAAAAAACTTAAAGGATTATTTATCTCATGGGCGATCCCCGCGGCCAGGGTTCCTAGGGAAGCCATTTTCTCCATCTGGATAAGCTGTGCCTCCACTTCTTTTACCAGGGCAACCTTTTCCTGGATTTTTCTTTCAAAGCGCTTGCGCAGAAGATAATTGTAGATAATAAAAAATACAATAAAAATAATACATACAGCCGTTGTCAGAACCATGCTTAACCTATTATTCTCCTTTCATTACCTGAATCATGCTCCAGAGAGGCAGGAATATGGCTAAGCACATACCCATAACCACCATGCCTAAGACCGCGGTGACCACCGGTTCAATTGAGCCGGTCAAATTTTTAATTGCCGTTTTTACCTCCATATTCAAATATTCATACAAAGAATCTAACATCAGCGGCAAAGAGCCGCTTTTTTCTCCCACAGAAATCATAAAGCCAACCATACGGGGGAAGAATTTGCTGTTTAGCACCGCGGTGGAGATGCCTTTTCCATCGGTCAGGTCGCGTTTTATCTTCTCAATTTCCTTAGCCAAAACCGCATTTCCTATGGTCATACCCACGATATCCATAGTTCTAAGCACCGGCAGTCCTGCCTGATAGAGCACGTTAAGCATTGAGGCAAAGCGCAGCATGGTCAGCTTGGTATAGATTTTTCCCACGATTACCGTCTTAAATTTCAGCCCATCCCACCAGAAGCGGCCTTGTTTGGTATTGATAAGCCTCTGAAAGGCAAAACCCAGGCCAAAAACAGCAGGTATTAAAATATACCAATAATTCATAAGTAGTTTGCTGATTAGGATCATCACCTGGGTAGGAAGCGGCAAGGGGACCTTTGCCTCAATGTAAATCTTGGCAAACTGGGGAACGACAAAGATAGATAGTATAATAACCGCAATCAGCATGGCTATAATGACCATAATAGGGTAGCGCAGGACAGCCATTATATTGGTGCGCGTTTCAAAGTCGCTCTCCAGCATGTCCGAAAGTTTAAAAAGCACATTTTCCAGGACGCCGGCGCTTTCACCGGCGATTACCGTGTTCACATACAGTTGGCTAAAGACATTGGGATGTTTTGCCATTGCCTGGGAAAGGCTGATGCCCCCGCCTACCTCCTTAACAATCTCGCCCAGCGCCTTCTTTAGGGCCGGGTCATCAGTTTGTTCTGCCAAAACATCTAACCCCTCTATGATTGGTATCCCGGATTTAAGAATGGTGGAGAACTGCCGTGAAAAAATAATCAGCGCCTGCGGGCCTACCTTGCCCGCTTTTTTAAAAATTCCTTCTTGCGCCGCTTTTGCCTTTTCCGCCTTAAAGCTGATGTTTATGGGAAGATACCCTGTTTTGGCAAGCTGGGTAGTTGCTTCCATTTCGCTGGCCGCTTCCAGCTCTCCCTTGACGAGCTTGCCTTTTGCATCCGCTGCTTTATAGGCGTAGATAGGCATTAGTTAAAAAGGTCTCTATCCCAAATTGAAATCCTTAATTACCGTTTTTATCAAATCCGCTTCAATTTTTTCGGCCTTCTTGGCAAAGCCGGTCATCAAAACTAAGTCGCAGAGGGTATTGATGCGCCGGGGTATGCCGCCGGTATGCTGCAGTATCGCTCTCAAGCTTTCTTTATCAAAGATTAAAGCCGAAGCATCCTGTCTGCCGGCAACTTTGAGGCGGTGGCGGATGTATTTATCGGAATCATCTTCGCCAAGCGGGCCGAGAAAGCAGCGCAAGGCTATTCTTTGGTCCAATGGCTTGATATTTTCAACCTTGCCTTTTAATTCCGGCTGGCCGAAAATGAAAAGGGTGAGCAGGAACCTGTTTTCTAATTGAAAATTTAAAATAAGGCGCATCTGTTCAAACAATTTAGCGTCTTCAATTGCGTGCGCTTCGTCAATAATCACGATATTTTCCTTTCCGTCCCGCACATTATCCACCAGGATGGTATTTAACTTTTCTAACAAAGGGTCGCTCATCAGCTCGGTTTTTTTATCCGGCAGGGCCTGAGGATTAAGCCCGCGCACAACCGCTCGCAGCAATTCTGCCGGCTCCGCAAACGACGGGCTGTTAATGAAACAGGAACGCACCCGGTCTCTCCCCAGATCATTCAAGAGGGCGTTTCCCAGAAGGGTCTTGCCGCAGCCAAAGACGCCGGTGAGCATGCCGCAGCCTAAGCCCTGGGTGACCACGTAGCTCAGCTTCATCAGGGCATCTTCGTGCTGCGCCGATAAATATAAAAAACGGGGATCAGGCGTATTTTGAAAGGGTTTTTCTTTCAAGCCCCAGTATTGTTCGTACATAGTAAATCAAATATCAAAACTCAAATATCAAAATGACATTGCAAAATTCAAAATTTTTTAAAAACATCGTCGTATTTAAAGGCAATTTAAAAATTTTGCATTTTAATATGTAATTTTCCTGCCTGCCGTCAGGCAGGGATTTTTGCACTTTGATTTTTGGATTTTATTTTTTGCGGCTCAGCCAGCTGGCCACGCGTTTTTGGTACTCATCAAAATCCGATGTTTTAACCTCTACCTTTTCGGGTTGTATTCTGGTTTCTCCGGGCGCACTTCTTAGAAAAGGCCCTGGTTTGGCTTCAGGCGCAGGCCTTAATTCTATATGTTCCTCGCAGACCCGGGCTATTTCTTCAATGGTAGTCATGCCCTTTAGGGCCTTGGCCACGCCGTCTTCGGCTAAGAGGCGCATCCCTTTTTCCTGCGCCTTTTTGCGCAAGCTGACGGTTGAGCTCTCGGCAATAATCATCTCGCGTAATTCATCATCAACGACTAATAATTCAAAGACGGCGCCGCGCCCCCAGTATCCGGTGCCTTTACATTGCTCACAGCCTTTGCCGCGATAGAGGCTGATGGCTGCTTTATCCTTGAGCCCCCATTTTTCTAAAAGCGCCTTAGAGGGTTCATACGGCTCTTTGCAGTGCTGGCAGATAAGCCGTATCAGCCGCTGGGCCATTATCCCGATTAAACTGGCAGAAATCAAAAATGGCTCAATCCCCATATTCACTAAACGGGTAATCGCTGAGGGCGCGTCGTTGGTATGCAGCGTTGAAAATACCAGATGCCCGGTTAAGGCTGCCTGGATGGCAATCTGGGCGGTTTCCAAGTCTCTGATTTCGCCGACCATAATTACATCCGGGTCCTGCCTGAGAATAGCCCGTAAGCCGCTGGCAAAGGCAATCCCGGCTTTGGGATTAACCTGAATCTGCCTGATCAGCCCTAAGCGGTATTCTACCGGGTCTTCTATGGTAATAATATTGCGTTCAGTAGTATTTATTCTCATTAACGCCGAGTAAAGGGTGGTGGTTTTTCCGCTCCCGGTGGGGCCGGTGGAAAGAATGATTCCGTAGGGCTTGGCAATCAGCCCTTCATACTTTTTCAGTTCCTCAAAGGTTGCAAAACCCAGCTTTTCCAGGCCAACCATTACCGAGGCGGTATCCAGAATGCGCATAACTAAATTCTCGCCGTAAATGGTGGGGATGGTTGAGATGCGGAAATCAATGATTTTATCGTCAATCTTTGCCTGAAAGTGGCCGTCCTGGGGCATGCGGCTTTCGGCAATGTCCATACCGGAGAGCACCTTGACCCGGGAAATTATTGACGGCTCCCATGTTTTCGGCGGAGAGGGTATCTCATGGAGGATGCCGTCTATCCTGAATCTGATACGGGTGATTTCCTGCTCCGGCTCAACATGGATATCTGAGGCATGGTCCCTGACTGCCTGGGCAATGATTAAATCCACCAGCTTAATGATGGATGAGCCTTCAGCCATAAGCTCCCTGGCTTTCATTTCCGGCTGGGTTTTGGTTATGCCGGCTAATAAGTCCTTAAAATCAGAGCGCTCGGCATAGAGTTTATTCTGCGCCTCATTGATTTCTTCTAAGCTTGAGAGCTCAACTTCTATGGGCATACCTGTCTGTAACTGTATCTGGTCAATGGCGTAGAGGTCCGTAGGTTCTGCCATGGCAATGTGCAGGGTGCCGTTTTCTATTTTGACCGGAATAGACTGGGTTTGGCGGCTAAGCGCAGCAGGCATAATCTTGGCTAAATTTTCATCCGGTTTGAAATTCTCCAGGCATACATAATTAAAACCTAAATGTTTGGCAATCGCCTCGTAAAGCGAGGCCCTGGAGAGAAGGCGGTTGCCGATGATGATTTTTTCTAAAGGCCTTTTAAGTTTTTTTGTCTCCTCAAAGGCCCTGTCCAATTCCTCCCGGCTGATCAGGCCCGCATCAAGCAATAAATTTTGTAACTGTTCATCCGATAGCATTTATTTCTTTAATTCCTTTTTGAGCTGGCGTATCCATTGTTTTACTTCCAGCGCATCCGTATTTGCCGAGCCATACTTTATATACTGCGCGTAATAATCCAGGGCTTTCTTCTTATCGCCAAGATAACTTTCATAGAGGACCCCCAGATTATAATAGGCGTCTTTATCCTTAGGATTTAATTGTATTACCTTCTCTAAGCGCGCCGCCGCTTCCTTATATTGCTTAGTTTTCAAATAGAGGAGAGCTAAATTGTAATGCAGGTCAATATCTCCCGGCGCAAGCTCAATTGCTTTGAGGTAAAAAGAGAGCGCTTCATCCGCATCGCCCTCTTTATTGGTTTCCGGGACAATGGCCTTAGGCGCCTCTTTCACGGGTAGCGGATTCTCTAAAGATGCGTCCTGTAGAAGGGCCTGGGCCTTTTTAAATTCATCGTTAGCCGCAGAATAATTGCTTTCTTGGACGAGCTGTTTGCCGGCAGCATAATGGTCTCTCGCCTTTTGTACTTTTTCTTCCTGGGAAGGCCGAATATTTTGCTGAGCATAAGAGGGAGTTGATAGCAAAAAAATGCCATAAACCATAAACCATAAACCATAAACTTTTTTTCTCATTTTCCCGCCTCTTGGAGCGATAGTTCCACCTCAACCCGTTTGGCCTCTTCTTTAGGTGGTTCGGCCGCGCTCACCACAGGTAAGGCAATTTCAGCGGTTCCGGCGGGTTTAAGCAGCTTTAAGATTTGGAAGGCCTGATTTTCTAATTCGTTTAATCTGAACTTAGCCTGTTCTAATTGATTTTTAAGCTCTTCTCTTTCTAACTGTACCGCTACATTTTGTTCTCTTACCAGCGCGGACTCTTTTTCCATGTCTTTGTATTTTAATTGCACATCCGCTAATTGAGTTTCCGCCTTGGTTAGCTTTTCTTCCAGGACTAAAATCCTATCTGCCCGCCTGCCCGATTCTGTTTCATTTTGTTTAAGCACCTCCTGGCCTCTGAGATATTCATTTTGTAAATCGCTATACGTCTTATTTAAAAGTTCTAATTGAGCCCGCAGCTGTTCTTTTTCTTTACCCAGTTTTTCTCTCCCGAGGCTGGCGGCCCTGGCCTCCTCCTTAAGCGATGTATTGGTTGTTTTAAGTTCGTCTTTCTTCTTCTCGGTCTCGCTAAGGGCGCGTTCCAGGGCGGACTTTGTATTTTTTGCCATCCTCAATTCTTCAGAGATGCGCTTAAACTCTCTGCTCGCAGCTTGCCGGCTTGCCTTTTCTTCGTTAAGCTGCTCTTTCAAATCCGCCAGAATATTTTCTTTTTCTTTAAGCTGTTTGGCCAGGTTTTCTATCCGGCTTTTGTCCTGGCTTTTGGCGCCAGTATTTTCCTTTTGTTTTACCGGCTGGACTAATTCTAAGCTTGCCTTTGCCTGTATTAGTTCCTGCCCGAGAGCTTCCTTTTGAGCAGTAACTTCTTGAAGCTTTTGGATGAGGCCGGGTTGAGGCTTCTCTTGCTCTACTGTACGACGGGCGGCGAGGTTTGCCTGAATTATTGCCTGCAGGAGGTCATTAAGCTGCTGTATTTTTAATTCCAGCTCAGGATTGTTTTTCTGTTCGCGGCCGCCGCCAGCAAGATGTTCCTTCTCAGGAAACTGTAATGAAACGAAATAGCCGCAAGCAGCTAAGAGCGCTATTATGACTAAGATGTTCCGGCGCTTCATAGGAATATGGTCTTACGTTTACTTTACCGCTCTCATCCCTAACTTAAAGGGGCGCGCAGGAGAAGTGATCAGGTTGCTTTCGTAAGCAAGCAATGGCGCATCAGTATCTTTAATTATACGGGCAGTGACAAAGATTAGCAAGTCAGTTTTTTCAGTCGGGCTTGCAGTAGAGCCGACTTCTTTGCGGGTAAAGATAAGCCCGATAAGCGGAATATCTCCCAAAAAAGGAATTTTGCTTATCTTGGTAAAAGAATCGTCTTTTATTAATCCGCCAATGACTACTGTTTGGCCGTCTCGTATCATTACCTCGGTTTCTACGGTTCGGGTCGCGGTAATCACATTGGCATCATCGGTGCCTATTTTTACAGTACTGACGATGCTGCTTATTTCCGGCTTGAGCACTAATTTGATATGTCCATCCGGACTGATTTGCGGGGTAACCTCTAATCTAACTCCTACCTTTTTATCGGCGCCCCAGCCGGTGATTTCCATTTTGCCGGTGGTTTCATTTCTTTCAAATGTAGGGATAGGGACATTTCTTCCCACATGGATAAGCGCCTTTTGATTATTGATGGCAACGACCCGGGGATTGGCAACGAGCTTTGTATCGGTGCGGCTCATTAAAACATCCAGCACAGCTTTAAGCGAACTGGCGTCAAGGGTGCCGAGGGTAAAATCGCCCTTGACTGCCGTGGGAAAGGCAAAGGGATGGCCGGTAGGAAAATCCGAGCTTGATGCGGGATCCGGCGGAAAGACATTCTCCATCCACTTCCTGTCACCTTTGGGCTGAAAAGGCAGGGTGGTAGGCCTTTTAGCTCCGCTTGCGCTAAGCGTGGTGGTCCAGTCTATCCCTAATTTATCGCTTTTGGTTAAGGAGGTCTCCACCAGCTTGGCTTCAATTAAAACCTGCGAGGTAATACTGTCTAAAGCAGGGATTATTTGTTCAAGTTTATTAATTACCGAGAGGGTGTCGGTAACCACCAGAGAGTTGGAGCGGCTGTCTGCTTCAACGGAGCCGTCAGGAGATAATACCTTAGTGATGGTTTCTTTAAGTTTCAAGGCATCGGCATTATTTAATTTAAAGAGCTTTGTTTGTTTTCCTTCCCGCTCTGCCTCTTCGGCAGTAGTGACCTTGAGCACATTATCCTTCTTGGTATAGGTAAAACCATTAATGGTAATAATGGAATCCAGGGCTTCATCTAAGGTCACATTGTTCAATTGCACGGTAATCAAGCCGAGGACCTTCTCGGAAAAAATGATATTGAGGTTGAACTGTTTGCTCAATTGCCGCAGGACGTCCTTGATGTCCACCTCGCGAAATTCCAGGGATTCAATAATCTGCTTATCAGCAGAATTCTCCTGCGGGTAGCTCGATTTAGTCAACCAGATCAAAGAAATCAAGATAATAGAAATTAAAGGAGGCATTCTTAACGCGGATTTCCGCAGATTAAATAATACAAAATGATTTTTCACTTTTCTCACCCCTGTGTGTGCGATACCCGCCTCACCGTCGGGCAGGGAGCGCACCTTCCCCAGATGTGCGATAAATCGCACCGCTACTATAGCGGTGGCATTTATGGCTTTGGCTATTCGGTTGCCAAACCATTGCCTTACCGGCTTATGCCACAATGGATATTATTCCTGCGGCAAGGTCAAATAAAAAGTCTGCCCTGCTTTTCGTAAGAGCACTTTGTGTTTTTCTACTTCAATGACCTCATAGTCACCCATTATATCACCTTTTTTGACAATTTCATTGTTTATAAAGGCAAGGCCTTTTTTGTCTTTTCCAAAAGATATCCCCTTGAGCTGGAGATTGGCCCCGCGGAATTCTTTACTGACTTTCGCTGCGGCAAACGGGTCTCTCCCCCAGTTTAATTTCTCCCGTTCTTTTTGCAAAGAGAGCTCTTCGTCATTGACAGCCTGGGTAGCGGACGTTGCTTTGGCGCCTGCGGCAATGCCGGCCTTAGGCAGAGTTTCGTCCACGGGTTTGTTATCAGAAGGTTGTCCTTTAGCCGGCTTCTTTTTAAGATTGCCGGCAATAATGCTTAGGAGTATAAGCACGCCAGCCGCAATTACGCTCAGCTGAAATTTTTCTTTAGTCATTTACAATTCCCAGACCATATAGGTGCTTAAGAGCAAAGTAACCAAGAGCTCTTCCGGCGCTTGCGCAGATTTTTCAGGAGGTTTCTTCTCGGCGAGGGAGGCCTCGGCTTCATCCTTTTTTTCCATGCTCATCTGCTCAACGATAAAGGTAACCGGTAATTCGCTAACGGCTTTGCTATATTCCGCAAATAGTTTATAAGGACAGCTTAGCGTCAACTCAATAAAGACCTTGCTCACTCCCGCAGGCAGATTTTCATCACCGGACCTTATATCCTCGCGTGGCCGTATGGAGATGATATTGATGTTCAGTTTGCTGGCCGCAAGCGCAAGCGACTGAATGAGCCGGGGCAGCTGCCGCGAGGTTACGCCCATCTCCTTGAGTTCGCGGGCCTTCTTTTCCATATCCTCAAGCGCCTTTTGTGGATTGGAGAAGGCCTTGACTAAGTCCTGCGCTTCCTGCAGCGTATTTTGACTTGATGCAAATTCACTCTTTAAGCGCTCAACGTATTTAAAGAGGGTTTTGCCGGCAATAAAATAGAGCAAGAATAAGAAACTTACCAGCCCAAAAGCGATAAGCCCTAGCCGAGACAGCTTATTTTGCAATCTATCGCGGATATCCATAATTTAGTAGGTTAACTGGCAGACAAGTTCAAAATCTGCCGTAGGAATAGGTGAATACATATCGGTTTCGCAAGCAACCTGCTGCACGCGGCTGAAATAAGGCGAATCCTCCAGAGTTATCTGATACTGGCTTAATTCCAGATTCAGATTGGTATATTTTGCATAGATTTTTCCTTCAATGCGGATTTCCTTTGGCTGCTTAAGCTGTTCAGCCTTGAGCTTGCGCAGGACCACTTCGTCGGGAGTGATATTGCTGAGCTCTTTCAGGACGGCCCACCAGGAGGGTTGCCTTCCCCGCGCCTGTTCAAGAAGCGCCTTTCTCTGTTCTAATTTTGACTTGGCAGAAAGATATTCCCTGGCCTGGTGGACCGCGGGTTCTAATTTGCGCAATTGCGCTTGCGTGTCTCTGAGCATTTTTTTGTATTTAAAGGTATTGATATAGGTAAGGCTAAAATACGCAAAACTTAAGGTCAAAATGAGAGGAAAGGAAATTTTTAAAAGGGTAGTGATAAAAAATGCTTTCTGCTCTAACCTTTCCTTCACCGGAAGGAGATTTACCCTGCCGCCGCTTCCTATAGCTATGCCGAATGCCGCGGCTAAGTGAGGAGCGGCCTGCTCCATCACCAATTCCTGCCTGAAGACGCCGGTATCTTGCCAGCCTTTGATTGCCTTCAGGGAGTTCAGGCTTTCTATTTTTTTCAGCTCTTTTAAATTATCCAAAAAGAACTTATTGAGATTCTTAAGCCGGGATGAACCGCCGGTGATATAGAGCTCTTCTATGCGGGGGGCATTAAATGTGGAGGCGTAATAGTTGAAGGTTCTATTGATTTCCATAATCAGCCGTTCAAGGGTTGTGCGCAGCATTGCCGAGATCTGCTCGCCTGAGAGCGTTCCAAAGTCAGTGAGGTACTCTATTTTTGCCTCTTTTAACAAAGGTATGCCGCACTGGCGCTTAATCTTTTCTGCCTCATCAAGGTTGATGTTTATAGGCCCGGCGCTTGAGGGTATGGTTCTGGCTAAGGCATGGGTCAGGTGGTCGCCGCCGATGGGTATCTCGCGGGAAAAGCGCAAAGCGCCTGCCTTGTAAAAATTAAGGGTTGAGCTGTTTGCGCCCATATCTAAGAGGGCAATGGTTTTTTCCGGGCTGACCTTAAGGCAATACGGGAGGAGATTTCCCAGGCAGTCGGCAGTCACATTTATCCCCACGGGCCTGATGCACATCTCTTTTAAGGATTGCAGCTGTTCCTCAAGAATAGCGCGGTCGCAGGCAATGCAGGTTACCTGTAATAAAGTAAGCCCCTTCTCGTCGCGCAGCTGCCCGGTAACAAAGAAATCAAAAACAATATTGTCTAAATTTAATTGAAAGGGTAGCCGTTTCTTAAGCTCCATGCTCACCGCGCCCCGTAAGTCCTTCTTATTCAATGACGGCACAGAAAGAGAAAAGATAAAAACGCCTTTTCCCCAGATAGACAGGCGGCCAAGGCCAGATTTGAGACGGCTGTCGGCAATGAACTCTTTTATCAGCTCCTGAACCAACCTTTTTTTCTCAGGCGGATTGTCTCTGATGCTGCCGGGGACCGTGCGGGCAATATAATTGATGAGCAGGTAACCCTTGGCGGTTTTTTGCAGCTGGGCTGCCTTTATGACGTTTGAACCAATATCTATACCGATGATGCTTTGGGTGGAAGCAAAGATATTTCTCAGAAAAGAGAGAAAAGCGCTAAGAGGAAATTTAGGGGCAGGCCTATCTGCTAAAGCAGGTAGGTGGGAAGGCAGCTCTCTTTTAGTTTCCGGTGTGTTTGCAGGATTCATCCGTATTGATTTTACCTGCCTAAATCTTAACTGTCAAGCAAGAAAAATCTGTCCTTTGGGTAACCCTTGTTAACCTACGAGGTTAACAAGGGGGTTTAGTCTACCAGCAATTCTTTGATCTTAGCGAGCTCCCTTTGATAAGAAATCCTATCTTCAACAAATCTTTTGTAAGTCGCAGGCTCAATATTTAAAACGTCATTGTAATCGCAGGTTTTCTTATTTTCATCTATTTTGGTGAGATATTCGTTATAAGAAGACATTGACCATTTTTCGGGTTCGTTAACTAAATGAGCGGTTACGGGATTTAAATGAATGTATCGTGTTAAATGGAGTAATTGCTCATCGGTCTTTATTAAGATACTCCTGAATCTTGTCTCCCAAAGCGGGCCTTTTCTTTTATGTTTAAGGTTGAAATAGCGCGTATAACTATTTTCTACAGTGCTCATAAAAATTGAAATTCCATTATCTGCAAGTTGTTTTAGGATTAAATGAAGATGGGTAGGCATTAGACAATATGAGATTATCTCAATGAGGTTTCTCTTATCTTGTAAGATAGAATAATTTTCTGAATGTTCCTTTTCTGTTTCGTTGTCTCTTAGAAACCTAGAAAAGCTAATTTCAGTTTTTTCTCTGCGGTAATAACGAATAGCGCTAAGCATTCTTAAAAACTCTTCTTCATTATTATAAATTGTGTATCCTGCAATACTTTTATTGTAAATATGATACGTCTCGCCAATAGCAAGCCTATCTTTTCTCATCCCAGCGCGTAATCCTACCCTTGTTAACCTACGAGGTTAACAAGGGGTTTAAAATCCTTTATATTCTAGAGGCCCGTATTTTTACGATGGCAAGCTCTTTTAAAATTTTTTCCTGGTTGCTTAAAACCTGGTCTAATTTCCGCGCCATTTCTTTATTTGCGCTGTCTATATTCTTTGATAACGCCTCTAATTTAGTTTCTATGCGGGTAAATCTTTCAGAGAAATCAGGAAAACCCGTTTCTTCTTGAGAATACTTTTGCGCGCTTTGGGCAAGCCCAAAGCTTATAAAAAAAACCATACCGCCTATTCCCAAAATAAGCATAATTTTTTTTCGCATCTGTTATCCTCCCTATAAAAATTACAGGCCGTTTTCTCTCTCTATCAAAAAACCTTGAGCTATTACTGCTCCTGCCAATTAAGTTCCGAAGAAGCGAAAATAAAACCACCGGAAGAAGAAAGCACTGCAGGCACATAGGTAACGGTTGTTGCGCCATCCAAAGTTATTCGATAGCCATAGACCAAATTTCCCCTGAAAGATGGCGAGCTTGTTACGGGGGGGCGGATATAGTTAAGATTAACATGGCCAAATTCAGAATAAACGAGCCCGTCAATTTGGCGGAGGCGCTGCCTCTGGGATTCGCTGAGGGCAAGCGCCTCCAGGGGTTCGATAGAGATGATATCCCCATTTTGAGTGGCTAAAGTTGGATACCGCGTGCCAGTGCCGGTAAAGCGTATCGTCAGTTCATTGGTTCCTTTTACCACAATGTCGCCTTCACAGATATGATAGGTGTTTCTGAGCTCTACATCAGTCGAGCGAAGGTCAATAAGCAAATCCGCAGACAGGGCGCCGGCTTCGCCTGAGGCCAGGCCTCCGGTATACCGGAGGCCATCATTGAAGACATTATTATAAACGCGCCTGACGAGCTTTACCGTATCGTTATCCCAGTCATCTCCTATGGTTCTGTCTAATGTTGCCCGGGTGTAATTATATCCGCCCGGAACTGTGTTAATAACAGCCCAGTCGCCATCGTTCCATGTCCCATGCCCGGGGCCTAAATTTCGCACTGCCATATTCTGCATTCCATTGAAAAAACCGCCTTGATCAACATTTAATGTGCTGCCGCTTGAAGTAGCAAGGGCAGCTGCTTCTATGTCCCGATTTGAAGGGCTTGGCCATCTGTTTCCAGCCGCAGTGTTATTATAAAACCAGGCCATATCAATAGAAGGATAGCTGGCAGTAAAGTTTCTTCGCTCATCGCTGGGGCTTTCGCTGTCCTGCGGAAGGATGGGAGCCGGCTGGTCGTCATAATCCTGGCCTGCTTCATCATACGCTGCATCGCCATCGCCATCGTAATGGCCGGTATAGACATTTCCTTCTATCTGAATAGTATGATTTTGCCTCGCCGGCCACCAGTTAAGCAGCCCTTTATTTGCCACATCGGGATCAGCCGGCTGAGTCATAACCGCATTGGTTAAGCCTCCCAAGCTCACCGCTACTTTTACCTGGCGCATTGCCCGATAGCTTGACTGGTAAGGAGCATAGCCTATGGATTCAATTACCGCATCACCGCTTTCTGTGGCCTGGGGAGGACGGCAGCAGACATAAATATTATATTGCCCGGTGCTGGCGTTAAGATTCTGAGCGCTCCAATCAGAACCCACGGTAACATTACAGATGGTATCAGCGCTGGTTCTCCAGGAGGCGTTCTGTGATAACTGATTTAATGCCCACTGCGCACCCGCCTCGGCTAAACCTAAGGCCCTTTCCGAATCAAGATTACGCAGGTTTATTTCAAAATCGCCGCTCTGCAGATTTGCCAGGGTCCAGCCCAGGACCGCAAAGAGCATCATCGCGAAGATGACGATAATTAAAGCCACGCCTTTTGCGTCGTGCGTATTGCGTATTGCGTATTGCGTTTTATGAAGCATCAGCTTTGTTGGCGCGATAAATCGCACCGCTACAGATTTCTCGGATACACCTGCGTCGTTAAGGTTTTGCTTTGTGTGCCGGATTGGATACTTAACGATATGTTTATCCGGCGTATATCGGTATTGCTCGGCGAAACCAAAGGTGCGGTAATTGCATTGTTATCCGCATCATAATAAGTAAAACTAAGCCCGCTGACCCCGCCAGCCAGGATATCGGCATTGCGCATCAAATTACTGCCTGATAATTGATAATCAATATTGTTGGCATTGATATCGTCAAAGCGGAATCGCCCGGCAGTAGCGGTATATACAGAGAGGTCATCTTTCAGCTGCCTTATTTCTCTTCCCATGCGTATCAAGGCCGTCCTTACCTGCGCTGCGACTTCGCTGCGAAAAGTAACGAAGCGCCAGAGGTCTATGGTTTCCTTAATATACATTGAGGCAGCCGTGGTCAGGATGCCTACAATGGTAATTGCCATAATCAGCTCAATTAAGGTAACGGCTTTTGCCTTGTGCCTGCCTGCCGGACAGGCCGTTTTGGGTCTTGGGTTATGGGTCATGGGTTAATACGCCGCTACTATGGTTACTAAATTTACATCTTTGGCTAAGCCGTCTGCGCGCGATACAGTAACCGTGATGCGCTTAAAATTAGTAACGCTTCCAGAATCCTGCCAGGTAGTTCCGCTTAAGCTAACATAGCCCACAGCCGCAAAACGATTATAACTTGTAGCTGGGGTCGTGACCCTTGTGTCAGCGCATCCCAGGAAGTCGTCCGCATCATCAAAGGAGTCCTTATTATTACTGTTTTCTCCGCTTTCCGGCCCAAGCGAAGAACTCCAGGGGCTTGACGTATTTTCATCAAATCTTTTTGATTTTATTTCCTCCAGTAACTGCTGGGCGTAGAATGTCGCATCCGCCAGCGCTTCTGAGCGGGCAGAGCGCCAGCCGATATTTGCCCAGGAGGTCAAAAGTGGCGGTATGGCTAATCCGAGCACCACGATTACGACGACTAATTCAATGATGGTTAATCCCCCGTTCTTAAATTGTCTCATTGTTAAATTATTATTGCACCCTCACCCTTCCCGTATTCGGCGTAATATAGATAGTCAAGGAATTGCCCTTGTAGCTAAAAGTAACCGAGCGCTCCGCAGTTAAATTAGAAGGGCTGGCGTCAGCGCCTTCCTGCGGAATTCCCTGCCAGCTAAATCGCAAAGTACTGGATGAAAGATTCGTTCCCGAGATGTCTATTCCGTTATATTGAGGGTCGCTGGTAAAATTCAGGCTAAGATTGCCGCGGGTAAAGGGGTCAGTGATGTTTACCCAGGCGCCTGTGCTTTGGTTGAATTTTTGCGCGCTATAGGTATCCGCCGCGGTATTAAAGACCAATTTAGTATTGGTGTGTTCTGAAACCGCTAATTGCTGAAGATAACGTATATCCGCAGTTACTTTCTTCATTGCCCCGCTGATTTTTAAAAAATAAAAACTCCCAAAACGCGGGAT
>MHHA01000027.1 GCA_001805845.1 Omnitrophica WOR_2 bacterium RIFCSPLOWO2_12_FULL_46_30 | reverse complement strand
AGCCCGGTTACCATTTTGGCTAATCTAATTATAGTTCCCCTGGCAAGTTTAGCCATCATTCTGGGGTTTACTCTTAGCTTATCTGCCCTGGCCTGCCCTCTATTAAGTCCCTCAATAGCCGCCACTACCAATTTCGTTTTAGTATTTTTATTTAAGGTTGCCTATTGTCTTAGCCATCTGCCCTTTGCTTATTTTTATCTCTACTAAAGCTGTCTGTCTTCCCGTTGACAAACCCAGTTATTTATGGTAAATTAAACAAGTTCTCTCGCTACGCGGGACGAGGCCTGCCCCGAACAAAACCTATAAATAAATATGACAGCTTTGTTCGGGGCAGGCCCGAGATTTCTTTATGAAAAAAACGATTTTCTGCCTTATTTTAATAACCGTTATTTCATTCTTTACTATACCGATGGGCTATGCCTACTGGATTTGGACCCCTAAGACCGGCCGTTGGACGAACCCAAAATACAGCGTCAAGCCAAATCCAAAGGAGCAGTTAAAATTTTCCCTTGAGTTTTACGAACAAGGCAAATATAAAGAAACCATTGATGAATGCCGTAAGCTCATCAGGCGCTATCCCAGGGCCTATGAAGCCGCAGAGGGGCAGTTTTACATCGCCTTGAGCCTGGAAAAGTTAAATAAGCCTTATGAAGCATATCAGGCCCATCAGCAGGTTCTTGATAAATACCCCTTTAGCGCGCGTATTGATGAAATAATTGAGCGTCAATTGAAGATTGGCGAGGCATTTATGTCAGGAGAAAAACGTAAAGCCCTTGGTATGGAGCTTCCGGTGGAGAATCCTTCTCTTGAGATATTCCGCAAGGTGGTGGAGAATTCAACTTATGGCAAGTTCGCTCCTAAGGCGCAGTATCTATTGGCAGTGACGCTAAAGCATCTGGGCCGTTTTCAGGAAGCCAGGGATGAGTTTGAAAAAGTAGTTACCACCTATCCTGATAGCGAATGGGTTGCCGCGGCAAAATTTCAGGCAGCTGACTCTATAGGTAGAATTGCCCCCAAGGCCGATTACGACCAGGAGCTTACCAAAGAGGCAAAGGAGAAATTTGAACAGTTTGTGGGGTCTCATCCGGATACGTCCTTAAGCCGAGAGGCACAGCATCAAATTGACAGCCTCAAGGAAAAAGAGGCAGAAGGTAATTTAAAGATTGCCGAATTTTATGAAAAGCAGAAAAAATATGAACCTGCCAGGATTTATTATCAGGAAATAGTAGACAACTGCTATTATTGCTCAAGCGCCAAAAAAGCGCGTGAGAAATTAAAGGAATTGGAGAAAAAATGATCACACGGATAAACACGGACAAGAAAATCGCCTTTGGCGATGACTTTCAGCGATTTTCGCAGTGGTATGGGAAAGTGTTTTATACTTTCCTGTACCATAAAAAACACGGATTAACGCAGATTATTGTTTTAGGTTGTAGCTTGATGTTTTCTCTTTGCGCTTTGTCTGGCTGCGGATACGCGGTGCGTTCGGTATACGTTGGCCCATACAAGACAATCTGCGTTGAGCCGTTTGTAAACAAGGTTGATATTTTCTCCGAGAACGCTACCGACCTTTCCCAGAGATTCAGGACTTATTATCCCCTCCTTGAGGCCGACCTGCGCACCGCGGTGCTCAATCGCTTTATGTATGATGGGGGTTTGCGCATAGCCGCAAAAGATGAGGCAGATTTAATCTTAAAAGGCGAACTTCTTGAATATCGCAGAGACCCCCTGCGCTATGAGAACAATCAGGAAGACGTTAGCGAATACCGCATCAGCCTGATTGTACATCTAACCCTCTATAAAAAAGGTGAAGAAAAGCCGCTCTGGGATGAAGCGAATTTTGTAGGCGATGCTACTTATTTTACCAGCGGCGCTCAGGCGGTCTCTGAGAAGTCTGCTTTAGATAATGCTATCAGCGATCTGGCAAGGCGCGCAATAGAGCGCACCGTTGAAAATTGGTAACCTCACCCTCAATTTCTGCGCCGATGATCTATCTTTTTGTTGGGGAAGACGAACTCGCCAAACAGGAAAAAATCCAGTCCTTAAAGAATGAGATCCTTCGGCCCTGCGGGCCTCAGGATGACCCCTCGGCGCAAAATTCAAACAAAATCTTCCCGAGGGGTCAGTTATTTGAGGGAGCGAAGCGAGGGGCCTGGGCAGAATCTTTTAACTACGAAGCTTTTTATGCCAAAGAATTAACTCTGCCTTTGTTAAACGAGGCCTTAAGCCGCGTTCCCGTCGGAGTTAAGCAAAGACTCTTAGTAATTAAAGATATCCTTAGATTTAAAGATAATTTTCAAGATTTTCTCCTCAGCCGAGTGGATAATTTGCCTGATGATATAATTCTTGTTTTTGATATTATCAGTATGCCCCGCGAACAAAATCCGCTGCTGAATAAACTCCTTAAGGTTGCCAGAGTCATTTATTTTAAAAGTAAGAAGAAAAGCAATGCCTTTGATTTAGCTTACGAAATTGAAAGAAGGCAGGTGGAGAGCGCACTGAATGTATTGGCGGATCTATTCAGGGCGGGTGAAAAGCCGGAGAGGATATTAGGAGCTTTGCGCTATCAGTTTACTAAGCAGAGCCTGAATCTGGATGAGCGGCTGAAAAAAGTAGATCTGCTCTTGGCGGCAGATGTTACGATAAAAACAGGCAAGCTCAAAGCTCAGTTCGCCCTGGAAATGCTGGTAGTAAGATTGTGTAAATTATGCACTTAGTTTGGCAACTTTTTTGCTCAGGCGGGAGATTCTGCGTCTGGCAGTATTTTTATGAATAACGTCTTTTTTGGCCGCCTTGGCAAGTTTGGATATGGCTTCTATAAGAAACTTCTTTGCCTCTTCAATATTTTTAGCCAGAATAGAGCCTTGCAGTTTTTTTAAGGTTTTCTTAAGCTCAGTTTTAATCCGGAGATTAAGTGTGTGCCTTTTCTTGTCTTTACGTTGACTTTTAAGTGATTGACGTCTACGTGGAGCCATTTAAATCCCTCCTTACAGGTTGCTCTTTATTTTCTAACGGGCTAAACCATTTTGCTAATTTTATATAGCACAGATAACCTAATATGTCAACCAATAAAGCAATAGCCAGATCCGCCTTTGGTATTGGTTTTTTTACCCTCTGCTCGCGCATCCTGGGGTTTATCAGGGATATCGTTATTGCCAGGTTATTCGGAGTCTACGTTTATGCCCAGGCATTTGTCATTGCCTTCAGGATTCCCAATCTATTGCGCGATTTATTAGGTGAAGGCGCAGCAAATGCGGCATTAGTGCCGGTCTTTAGCGAGTATTCTCTTAAGGCCTCTAAAGAGGAATTCTGGAAGCTGTGTAATGTGGTGCTTAATCTTTTATTGGTAATCGTTAGCGCCATCGTTGTATTCGGGGTCTTCTTTTCACCGTCCATTGTGCGTCTTATTGCTCCGGGTTTTATGTTTTCGCCGGAAAAGTTGGAAATTACCATTAGATTAAACCGGATAATTTTCCCTTACCTCTTGTTAATCAGTTTGAGCGCCTATTGCCTGGCGGTGCTCAACTCCCTTAAGGCTTTTGCGCTGCCCGCATTTGCACCCTGCCTTTTAAATATTTCTTTAATTGTATTTGTTCTGCTCTGTGGAGAAGGAATTACTGGTTTGGCTCTAGGTGTTCTGGTAGGGGGCATCCTGCAATTAGCAGTGCAGGTTCCCGTATTGTACCAAAAAGGTTTTAGGCTCAGGGTTTTTCAGAGTTTTAAACATCCGCAAGCTGTAACCATAGGCAAGCTGATGCTGCCGCGGGTCTTTAGCTCGGGTATTTATCAGTTAAATAATTTTGTGGACTCAATATTCGGCTCCCTGTCCTGGATTGTCGGGGAAGGAGGGGTGGCGGTATTATATTTTTCTTATCGGATGATTCAATTTCCCTTAGGAATTTTTAGCAACGCCCTTGCGCAGGCAATTCTTCCGGCATTCTCTACGCAGGCCGCAGATGATACTTATGCCCAATTAAGGCAGACGCTTTTTTGGGGGCTGCGCACCACATTTTTCGTCATGCTTCCTGCATCAATAGGGTTTATGGTTCTGGCGCTGCCGATTGTCTCAATCCTTTTTGGCGGAGGAAAATTTGACATATATTCCGTAGAACGCACCGCAAGCGCATTGATTTTCTATAGCATCGGTTTATTTGCTTATAGCGCAACCAAAATGCTTCAAAACGCATTTTTTGCCCTGAGAGATACGGTTACTCCCGCCAAGATAGCATTTTTAGCTTTGCTCATAAATATCATCCTGAATTTTATCTTAATGTCTCCTCTTAAGATTGGGGGGATTGCCCTGGCTACCTCTATCTCCAGCATCGGTACATTTTTTATTCTGCTTCTTATTTTAAAGAAGAGGCTGGGTGATTTTGATACCAAGAAGCTCATTGCGTCCTTTGCGCGCATTCTTTTAGCCAGTCTCTCTATGGGGGCGGTATGTTATTTTACGAAAAATAGAATTTTAAGCGCTGGCGGGCTGAATAAATATCTTGGGTTAGCGCTTGTCATTATCGCGGGCGCATTATCATATATTATTTTCTGTTTTATTTTCAGGGTGAGCGAAATACGAGAGCTATGGCGATGGCTGATGAAGAAGAAGCTGCGGGTGAGCCGTTAAATAACTATGAATAATATTGACAAACTAAAAAAGCAAATATCTTCTCTTCCAGATTCGCCTGGCGTTTATCTGATGAAGGATGCGCAGGGCAGGATTCTCTATATTGGCAAGGCAAAATCTTTGCGCAAGCGCCTGTTTAGTTATTTCGGCAGGGGCCTTTCAAATAAGACCCTGGGCCTTATGTCCCATCTTTCTGATATTGACTACAGGCTTTCTTCCTGCGAGAGTATGGCCCTGCTTCTTGAGGCAGGCCTCATTCATAAATATAAGCCCAAGTATAACGTATCCCTTAGGGATGATAAGAGTTTTCCCCTGGTAAAGATAACCAATGAAGAGTTTCCCAGAGTTCATATTACGCGCAGAAAGGAAGCAGGCGGGGCAAGATACTTTGGTCCCTATACCAATGCCGCCTTGCTCAGGGATGCATTGAAGATCATCCGGCACTATTTTCCCTACCGCTCCTGTAAAAGGATGCCTAAGAAACCCTGCATCTATTATCGGCTCAGGCTTTCTCCTGCGCCCTGCGCCGCTAAAATTAGCAAGAGCGAGTACGCTAAGACAATTAAACAAATCTGTTTAATATTAGAAGGAAAGAACGATAACTTGCTCAAAGAGCTGGCCCGCCTGATGCAGAGTAAAGCCAGAGAACGAGAATTTGAAGAGGCAGCGGGCCTGCGGGATAAGCTCATTGCCTTAAGCGCCTTTAAGCCCGCTTATACCCAGCCGCTGGCGGCTCAGGCGCCGCAGGCCGGCATCAGACAGTTAAAAGAGGTTTTAGGGTTTAAGGCGCTGCCCAGGAGAATCGAGGCTTTTGATGTTTCCAATATTTCTGGTAGACAGGCAAGCGCATCAATGGTATCCTTTTATAATGGTTTAGCGGATAAGGCCAATTACCGCAGGTTCAGGATTAAAACCGTAAAAGAAAGTAATGACTATCAAATGCTGGCTGAAGCGGTTTTAAGGCGCTACCGGAGAGTTAAAGAAGAAAATTTGCCTCCGCCGGATTTGATTTTAGTAGATGGCGGCAAAGGCCAGCTCCGGGCGGTGAAAAAGGAATTAGAGCATCTAGGGTTTAATATGCCCGTTATCAGTTTAGCCAAGAAAGAGGAACTTGTGCATACCTTAGTTAGTTGTACGCCGCTAAGGCTTAAAAGTAATTCTGCGGCTTTACGTCTCCTCCAGCATATCCGTAATGAGTCGCATCGCTTTGCGCTTGCGTATCATCGTATCTTAAGAAAACGCCATGCCTTTGGTGAAGAAAAAAAGTAGCGCTTCGTTGAGAGGTTTTACTGATTTTCAGCTTCGGGTTTGGGAGGAGGCGCTGAAGATACCTTTTGGTGAAGTACGCACCTATAGCTGGATTGCCAGGCGAGCCGGCTCTCCCGGCGCAGCGCGGGCAGTGGGAAGCGTTTTAAGAAAGAACCCATACCCTTTGTTTATTCCCTGTCACAGAGTAGTGAAATCTGACGGAACTCTCGGCAGATACTCAGGCGGCAAAGGAGTAAAAAGGAAGCTCATTGAATTTGAAAAGCGGATGAAAAATATATTTTGCCTAAATCGCAAAAAAGAGGTATAGTTTAATGAAAGGATAATATGCAAATTAAAGATTACCTGAAAATAATGGCTGAAAAGAATGCCTCAGACCTTTTCTATCGCGCCGGAGGCCCGGTGCGCATGCGTATTGACGGCAAGATCGTGGCTGCCTCAGAAAGCGTATTGAGCGTAGACGATGTCCTTCAGGCAGTTGAGTCAGTCACTACAGAAAGACAAAAAGAGGCCTTCCAGAAGCACTTAGATATTGATTTTGGCTTATATCTGGAAGAATCAAAAGAGCGCTTTCGGGTGAGCATCTTTCTCCAGCGCAATACGCCATCCATTGCGGTGCGCCAGATTGGACAGGCAGTCAGGTCTTTTGAAGAATTAGGTTTTCCCAGAGAGGTATTTGAAAAGCTCTCCCTGGAAAACAGAGGGTTAGTCCTCTTAACCGGCTCTATGGGTTCCGGTAAATCAACCACTATTGCTACTATGATTGAGTATATCAATGCCCATACCAGAAAACATATCCTTACCATAGAGGAACCGATAGAATTTACCTTTGAGGATAAACAGTCAATTATCAACCAGAGGGAATTAGGCCCTGATGTCTATAGTTACGGAATTGCTCTCAGGGCGCTTACCCTGCAGAGCCCGGATGTTATCTATATCGGCAATATCCGCGACCATGAGACGATGACCGCGGCCTTAACTGCCGCAGAGACCGGAGTCCTGGTTTTGAGCACCCTGCATACTATTAATGCCACCCAGACCATTGAACGCATCATCAATTTCTTCCCGCCGCATCAGCACGATCAGGTGGCAGTGCAGCTTTCCGGCTTGCTTAAGGGCGTAATTTCTTTACGGCTGATTCCTTTTAAGGATAAGCCGGGCCGCATTCCGGCTTATGAATCAATGGTGCTCACCCCCACTATTGCCAGGCTCATCCGCGAGCGCAAGGCCTGGGAAATTCCTCATTATCTTGAAGAAGGCGGCATCTTTGGCATGCAGGCCTTTAATCAGTCCTTGACCAGATTAGTCAGAGAGAATAAGATCGCCAAAGAAGAGGCAATGAATTTTAGCGACAATAAAGATGAGCTGGATTTGATGCTCAAAGGAATAAAAAGATAGAAAGGACGTTTAGTATGTTAGATGAGATAAAAATCAAAGCCGCTGTTTTAGAGAAGAAACTCCAGGAACTTAAGGAGTATCTTTGACGCCGCAAAACTCCAGGCCCGCATCGATGAGCTCAATCGCCAAATGGCTCAACAGGACTTCTGGCAAGACAACCAATTAGCAACGAAAGTTGTCAACGAGTTGAAGGTTCTTAAGAGCAAGCTTGATCCTTTTTACGCTCTGCATTCAGGACTCAAGGATTTCAGGGAGTTGCTGGAAATAACCTCTCCGGATGATTCCTCCTCGATCTCAGAATTGGCCAAAGACCTGGGACTGCTTTTAAAAGCTCTTGAGGCTTTGGAATTTAAGTTTTTCTTGAGCGGAGAATTTGATGCCAACAGCGCCATCCTTTCCATAAACGCTGGCGCAGGCGGCACCGAGTCCTGCGACTGGGCACAGATGCTCTTTAGGATGTATTGCCGCTTTGCCGAAAGTAAAGGCTATAAGGTAAAAACCGTTGATATACTTGAAGGTGAAGAGGCAGGCATTAAGAATGTTACCTTGCTCATTGAGGGCCCTTACGCATACGGGTATCTAAAGTCTGAGTCAGGCGTGCATCGCTTAGTGCGCATATCTCCTTTTGATGCCAATAAGCGAAGACACACCTCTTTTGCTTCAGTGGATGCCCTGCCGCAGATTGAAGGCGCTCTTGACATTAAAGTCCAGGAGAAGGACTTAAGGATTGACGTCTACCGTTCAAGCGGCCCCGGGGGCCAATCGGTAAACACCACTGATTCCGCAGTCAGGATTACTCATTTACCCAGCGGGCTGGTTGTGCAATGCCAGAACGAGCGTTCGCAGTATCAGAATAAACAGACTGCTCTCGGTATTTTAAAGGCGCGCCTCTATGAATTGGAGCGCAAAAAGCAGGAGGAAAAACTCCAGGCAGCATATGCCAAAAAACAGAAGATTGAATGGGGAAGCCAGATACGTTCCTATGTAATGCATCCTTACAATATGGTGAAAGACCACCGCACTGAGTATGAAACAGGAAATGTCCAGGCAGTGCTCGATGGTAAGATAGACGATTTTGTTGAGGCATATTTAAAAATGCAGAAAAGTAAAAATAAATGTTAAAGTTTATTACCCAAAAAATTATCGGTTCGCAGAATGAAAGGGAGCTTAAGGCGCTTAAGCCCTTGATAGAAGGAATAAACATCCTGGAGCCCGAAATACAAAAGCTTTCTGACCGCAGCTTGAGGGAGAAGACCGGGGTCTTTAGGCAAAGGCTGCAGGAAAAGTCCAAGACCTCTGAAGCTGATTTCCTGGAGTTAGAAAACCAGCTCAGGGAAGCCGCCTCGGTACCCGAGAAAAACAAATTAAAGGCAAGGCAAAAACGGCTGCGCAATGAGTTATTTGCCGAGATTCTGCCTGAGGCCTTTGCCTGCGTGCGGGAGGCAGGCCGCAGAACTGTGAATATGCGCCACTTTGATGTCCAACTTATCGGGGGCATCGTCTTACATGAAGGCAAAATTGCCGAGATGGCCACAGGAGAAGGAAAAACTTTAGCCGCTACCCTGCCCGCTTATTTAAATGCTTTATTAGGAAAAGGGGTACATGTGGTTACGGTCAATGATTATTTAGCTAAGCGCGACCGGGAATGGATGGGGCCTATCTATGAATTCTTGGGATTAACCGTGGGAGCTATTCAGCACGATATGAATCCGGGAGAGAGAAGAGCCGCTTATAATTGCGATATAACTTACGGCACCAATAATGAGTTTGGTTTTGATTACCTGCGCGATAATATGGTTGTCTTGAAAGAGGATATGGTCCAGCGGCCTTTTTACTACGCCGTTGTGGATGAGGTAGATTCAATCCTGATTGATGAGGCAAGGACTCCCCTCATAATTTCCGGCCCGGCTGAAGAGTCAACGGAAAAATATTACACCTTAAATAAGATTGTCCCAAAACTAAAGGGAAGGATTATCTTAGAAAAGGATGAGATTGAGGCAAAGCATAAAGGGATAGATTTAGGCCAGGGTTATGATTATAAAGCTGATGAGAAGGCGCATACCGTCGCATTAACCGATGAAGGCGAAATCAGGGCCTGCGAGCTTTTGGGGATAGACAATCTCCATGAAATAGAGACAATGGAATACCGCCACCATCTGAACCAGGCATTGCGCGCGCATAATTTTTATCAGCGGGATGTGGATTATGTGGTAAAAGACGGCCAGGTCATCATCGTTGACGAGTTTACCGGGAGGCTGATGCCGGGCAGGCGCTGGTCTGACGGCCTGCATCAGGCAATTGAGGCAAAGGAGGGCCTAAGGATTGAGCGGGAGAATCAGACCTTAGCCACGATCACCTTTCAGAATTATTTCAGGATGTATGAGAAGCTGGCGGGAATGACCGGCACCGCTGTCACTGAAGCAGCCGAGTTCAAGGAAATTTACTCTTTAGATGTCGTCTCTATACCTACCAACTGCCCGCTCCTCCGCCAGAATTCTCCGGACAGGGTCTATAAATCAGAAAGAGAAAAATTCAATGCCGTGGTTGAAGAAATAGGAGAATGCCATAATCAGGGGAGGCCGGTATTAGTGGGGACCGTTTCCATCCAGAAGTCAGAGGCGCTCTCTGATATGCTCAAGCGAAAAGGCGTCCCGCATCAGGTGCTCAATGCCAAATACCACGAGATGGAGGCAAGCATTGTTTCCCAGGCCGGCAGGTATAAGGGCGTGACCATTGCCACCAATATGGCAGGCCGCGGCACTGATATACTGCTTGGCGGAAACCCTGAATGGACTGTGAGGAGCATCCTGAAACAAAAAGGGTTAAATCCCCATGATGAAAAATATCCTGAGGAATATAAAAACCTTATTGCCAGATATAAGAAAGAAACAGACCAGGAACATAATAAGGTTGTGGAGGCGGGCGGCCTGCATGTGATTGGCACTGAGCGCCATGAGGCGCGGCGCATTGATAATCAGCTGCGCGGCCGCTCAGGAAGGCAGGGAGACCCCGGCTCATCGCGTTTCTATGTTTCCCTGGGAGATGACCTGATGCGGCTTTTTGGCTCAGATAGGTTAGTAGGGATTATGGAACGTTTAGGTTTAGAGGAGGGGCAGGTTATTGAGCATTCCTGGGTAAGCAAATCCATTGAGATTGCCCAGAAAAGGGTTGAACAGCATAACTTTGAGCTGCGCAAGCAAGTGTTAGAATACGATAATGAGATGAATAAACAAAGGGAAATTATCTATCATCAGCGCCGCCTGGTCCTGGAAGGAGAAGATTTAAAAGGGCTTATCTTAGAGTTCGCAAGGGAGACATTAGAATTTTATGCTCAACAATACATTCCGCAAGAGACCCCCAGAGACCAATGGGATATTGCCGGCTTTTGTAATTGGCTAAAAATGGCTTTTTCTTTGGAAATTGATGAAAATTCCTTTGATAAAGATGATGAAGAAATAATTGAGGGGATTTTCAAGAAGTTAGAGTATCTCTACGTTGTAAAAGAACAGGCTGCCGGGTGCCAGGCAATGCGCCATTTGGAGCGTATGGTAATGTTACAGGTCGTTGATAGCAAATGGAAAGACCACCTTTACGCGATGGACATCCTGCGCGAAGGGATAGGCCTGCGCGCCTATGGGCAGCGGGATCCCTTAATAGAATATCAGAATGCTGCCCATGAGATGTTTAACCAGATGAACAATTCCATCAAAACCGAGAGCGTGGATATTATCTTTAAGGTGCGGGTAGAACATAAAGTAGAAGAAATGAAAGGAGTATTTAGCTCTCTTGCCCAGGAATTCCTCCATCAAGAGTTAGGTCAATTTGACGCTTCGACTACGCTCAGCGTCAATCCTGAGCGTAGTCGAAGGATTGAAGGAGCGCAGAAAGAACCCGCGCCTCTATCAGTGCAGCTCTTGGCTAAACCTCAAGCTATTCCTGTCAGCCAACCTATGAGGCCTGAGTCTAAAGTTGGCCGCAACGACCCCTGTCCCTGCGGAAGCGGAAAAAAATATAAGAAGTGCTGCGGAAAGTGAAGCCCGGTCAGGCGTCTTATGTCTCAGGCCTCAGGTCTCAAGTTACAAGTTTATTCCAGGTAGCATGACCTCTTTTCTCTTGAGTATTCTTTCGGGGATTTTGTTGAGCCTTCCTTTTTTTGACGGCAGGTTGTGGATTTTTGCCTGGGCCGGTTTCCTGCCTTTATTCTCGGCAATTCAGAATAGCGGCCGCGCAAAAGCATTTTTAATTTCCTATATTACCGGAATAATCTTTTGGTCAATCACTATTTACTGGCTTATACACGTTACCTTGCTTGGCCAGATTCTTTTGATTTTGTATTTATCTTTGTATTTTGGATTTTTTGGTTTATGCATTTCCGCTATCCCTGCCTTGCCGGCAGGCAGGCGCTATCCCTGCCTTGCCGGCAGGCAGGCGCTATCCCTGCCTTGCCGGCAGGCAGGCGCTATCCGCTTATTTTTTATCCCTTGCATATGGGTTTTCCTGGAATACCTGCGCGCACATCTCTTTAGCGGCTTTGGCTGGGCGCTCTTAGGCTATTCCCAGTACCTGAATCTACCCATCATCCAGATTGCCGATATTTTCGGAGCATACGGAGTTTCTTTCTTAATAATAATGGTTAATCTGGCATTATGGGAACTTATTGTAGTATTAGGTATCAAGTATCAAGTATCAGGTATCAGGAGGAATTTTTCTTTTCTTGTTCCTTTTTTTTGCCTTCTCTTTTCATTAGCTTATGGTTTTTATAAATTATACCGAACCCCGAACCACGAACCCCGAACTGCGCTTGAGATTTCCGTAATCCAGGGCAATATCCCTCAGGAATTAAAATGGGATAAGGGCTCTCAGGCGTTGATTTTAGATAGATATGCGCAACTTTCGCAGAAAGCAGCCCTGGAAAAACCGGATCTAATTATCTGGCCTGAGGCAGCCAGTCCCGGATTCATAGGAGTAGCTGAGGACGATTGGCTCTCAGAGCATATTTTCGCTGTGGCTAAGGAAACCGGCATCCCATTATTACTCGGTTCAGTGGTAAGAGAAAACAAAAATTATTTTAACAGCGCTCTCTTAATAGATAGGCAAGGCAGAATCGCGGGAAGATATGATAAGCTGCATCTGGTTCCCTTTGGCGAGTATGTCCCTTTAAAAGAGCTATTTCCTTTCTTAGAAACCATTGTTCCAGTTGGCGACTTTACCTCCGGTGATAGCTATACTTTATTTTCGCTATCCCCGTCCGCTCTCCCGCCGCTTTCGGGACCGGCCGGGGCCTGCCCCGTTAGAAACTACAGTGCAATTAGAAAAGAGAAAGAGGTTTCTGACGGGGCAGGCGTTAAATTCGGAGTGCTTATCTGTTTTGAAGACACTATCCCCGAATTATCCCGCAATTTTGTAAAGAAGGGAGCTGATTTCCTGGTTAATATTACCAATGACGGGTGGTTCAAAGAAACAAAAGCTCCCTATCAGCATTTGGCAGGTTCTGTTTTTAGAGCTGTTGAAAACAGGGTTCCTCTGGTGCGCGCGGCAAATACCGGCGTCTCCTGTTTTATCGATTCCCGCGGCAGGATTAAAGCTAAAGTTGCAGAAAATGGCAAAGATATTTTTGTTTCCGGAACAAAAACGGAAACTATTTTTCTTGAACGTATGTTATAATAAGCAGGCCAATAAAATGATTACACAGATTTCAAAAATAGAGGACACAGATTGACCAAACAAAC
>MHHA01000026.1:8059-13161 GCA_001805845.1 Omnitrophica WOR_2 bacterium RIFCSPLOWO2_12_FULL_46_30 | reverse complement strand
TGCGGTTTCGCATAATCAAGGGTTGAATTTAAATTTGTATATCTGCACCTATAGGGATTCGCGCAAGGTAAGACAAATAGAGAAAAATCCTAATGTCCATGTTACTATCGGCGGGGACATAGATAATCTGGATGCGCCGTATGTGCAGATTGCGGCAAAAGCCAGGGTGCGCAGCGATAAGGCGCTCAGGAAAAAATACTGGCAGAATTTTATGAAGAAGTATTATAGCGGCCCGGACGACCCCCAGTATGTTATTTTAGAGCTTAAGCCGGAATTAATTGAATATATGAGCTCAGAAATGCGCTTACCCCAGATATACAGGATGAGTTAGCGAGTTTTAAGGAAGTGAGCCCCGCCCCTTCTATCTTGAAGCAACATTGCGCAGGGAGAAAGAGAGGAGCGAAGCGGCGAGGGATCTCCTTTAAATACAAAGAGTTACAAAGATTATAAAATCCCGCTGATAGAGGCACCGCAGCGGGTTTTTGTTTGACAGACATTTTTATCTATGTTACACTTATAAGATTATGCGGAGCATATACTTAGTAGGATTTATGGGCACGGGGAAAACCGCCGCGGGCAGAGAATTGGCTAAAGGCTTGAAGTTTGAATTTGTGGATTTAGATAATTTGATTGCCCGGAAAGAAAAGCGAACCATCAACGATATATTCAACCAGAGCAAGGAGCCGTACTTTCGTAAAGTTGAGAAAGAAACTTTGAAAGAAATCTCCGGTCAAGAAAATCAGGTAATCTCCTGCGGAGGAGGAATTGTGATTGACCCGGAAAATATCGCGGCAATGAAGCAGACAGGCAGGTTAATTTGCCTGACCGCAAGGCCGGAGATTATTCTGGAGCGGACAAAAAAATATACCCATAGGCCGCTCCTGAATGTGGCCAGCCCTTTAGGCAAGATAAAGGAATTGCTTGAAATTCGTAAGCCCTATTACGCAGAAGCGGAATGGACTGTGGATACTTCGGATTTATCAATTGAAGAGGTAACCCGAAAAATTTTAGAGTGGCTTAAAACAAAATGACCGAGCAGGAAGCGGTGATTGCCCTGAATATGATTTCCGGCATCGGAAGCCAGCGTTTGAAGAAACTTTTAGAGGCCTGCGGCAGCGCCTCTAAGGTTTTGTTGGCTTCAGGGGAGAAATTAAGAAAGATAGAAGGCATAGGAAACAAGATTACTCAGGAAATTACCGGTTTTCGCTTTGAGAATCTAAAAAAGGAGTTAGCTTTAGCAAAAAAGCTAAACTTGAGGATTATCACTTTAGAAGATAAAGAATACCCGGCAAACCTGAAAAATATTTATGACCCGCCGATTTGTCTTTATCTAAAGGGTAAACTTTCACAAGAGGATACCTTATCTTTGGCTATTGTGGGCAGCCGCCGGGCTTCTTTTTACGGTTTATCCTGCGCCGAGAAATTCGCCTTTGCCTTAGCCGAGCTGGGAATTAGCATTGTCTCAGGCCTTGCCCGCGGCATTGACACTCAGGCGCACAAAGGTGCGCTAAAGGCAAAGGGCAGGACGATAGCGGTCTTAGGCAGCGGCCTCAATTGCATTTATCCGCTTGAAAATAAGAAATTGACTGAAGAGATTTCAGCGCAAGGCGCGGTAATCTCAGAGTTTCCTTTGAATGCTAAGCCGCTGGCGCAGAATTTTCCGCGGCGCAATCGGGTTATCAGCGGCCTCTCTTTAGCGGTCATAGTGGTTGAGGCCGCCAGAAATAGCGGAGCGCTGATTACTGCAGACTTTGCCCTGGAGCAGGGAAGGGATGTTTTTGCCGTGCCGGGAAAAGTTGATTCTGCGACCTCTTTTGGAACCAATCAATTAATTAAACAGGGGGCAAAGCTGACTGATAGCGTTGAGGACATTCTGGAGGAGTTAAAGCCGGGATTAAAAGAATTTGCCAAAGCGCAGACTTTAGCGTATAGCGTAGAGCGTATAGCGGATAGTAAAGAACTAAACGCTAAACGCTTTTCCGCATCCGCTCAAGAAGCTGCGCTAAATAGGCTGGGAGATGAGGAAAGATTAGTGTATAATCTTTTGACCGATAAGCCGCGCTATGCAGATGAGCTCATTGAAGAAACAGGATTGTCCGCTGCAAAAACGGTGTCTATGCTTTCAAGATTAGAGATGCAAGGCATAATTCAGCAATTACCGGGAAAGATGTTCATAAGAAAAGGAGTTTAAGGCGTGTCCAAATCATTAGTCATTGTAGAATCGCCGGCTAAGGCGAAAACCATTTCTAAAATCTTAGGAAACGGCTTTGAGGTTATTCCTTCCATGGGGCACGTCGTGGATTTGCCCCGCACCAGGATGGGGGTGGATATTGAACATAATTTTGCGCCTTCTTTTATTGTGGCGGCCTCTAAGAAAAAAATATTGAGCCGGATAAAGTCAGAAGCCAGGGAGGCGGATAAAATTTATTTAGCCACTGACCCTGACCGCGAAGGAGAAGCGATTGCCTGGAATATAAGAGAAAAGCTGAATCGGGACGATAAAAAATACTTGAGAGTTGTTTTTCACGAACTCACCCCTCAGGCAGTAAAAGATGCATTCAGCCATCCCGGAGAGCTGGATACTAAAAAGGTGCAGGCGCAGACCGGCAGGCGGGTGCTTGACCGCTTGGTGGGGTATCTCTTAAGCCCCCTGCTCTGGCGTAAAATTGCCGGAGGGCTTTCTGCAGGAAGGGTGCAGTCAGTGGCCCTGCGCTTGATTGTGGAGCGGGAAAGAGAGATTCAAAAGTTTGTGCCTCAGGAGTATTGGGAGATTGAGGCGGAGTTAAAAAAGGTCACCAGGTCACCAGGTCACCAGGTCACAGGTCAATTTGTTGCAAAGTTAGAAAAGATAGATGACAAAAAAATAGAGATAAAAAACCAGGATGAAGCACAACAAATAGTTGAAGATTTAAAGGGAAAAGAGTTTGTGGTTTCGGATATAAAAGAAACAGAGAAAAGGAGAAACCCCCTGCCGCCTTTTATTACCAGCACCCTGCAGCAGGATGGCTTCTATAAACTGCGCTTTAGGAGCGCGCGCACTATGCTCATCGCCCAGCAGCTTTACGAAGGCATTGAATTAGGCGCAGAAGGCGCTGTGGGTTTAATTACCTATATGCGCACTGATTCCGTGAATGTGGCGCAGTCTGCCATAGCAGAGGCGCGCAGATTTATCGCAGATAAATTCGGCAAAAGCTACCTGCCTGATGCGCCTAATTTCTATAAGTCAAGAAAACAAGCCCAGGAGGCGCACGAGGCAATCAGGCCGGCCTCTGTTTTACGGGCCCCGGATTTAATCAAAGAGTATTTAACCAATGAACAGCTCAAACTCTATATTTTAATCTACCAGCGTTTTATCGCCAGCCAGATGAGGCCGGCAGTCTACGCAGTGACCTCGGTTGAGATAAAGGCGGGTAAGTATCTTTTCAGGGCCTCGGGCTCAAAGCTTCTTTTTAAAGGTTTTACGGCTATTTATGACTTAAGCGAAGAGAAAGAAGAAAAAAATATCCTGCCGCCTTTGCTAAAAGATGAAATTCTGGAGTTAATCAAGCTTACCCCATCCCAGCATTTTACCAAGCCGCCGCCGCGCTTCTCAGAGGCGACATTGGTTAAGACCCTGGAGGAAGAAGGCATTGGCAGGCCTTCTACTTATGCCCCGATAATCCAGACATTAACTTTTCGGGATTATGTGCGCCGGCTGAAAGGGCAGCTTCATCCCACGGAGCTGGGTTTTAAAGTCAGCGACCTGCTGGTAGAATATTTTACTGAGGTAATTAATGTTAAGTTTACCGCTAATATGGAGGAAGAGCTTGATGAAATAGAAGAAGGAAATCTGGAATGGGTTAAGGTGGTTAATGATTTTTACGGCCCTTTTAAAATAAGATTGGATTATGCCAACGAAACAATCCAGAAGGAAGTAGTGACCACCGATGAAATTTGCGCTGCCTGCGCTAAGCCGATGGTAGTGAAGTGGTCAAGAAAGGGAAAATTCCTGAGTTGTTCGGATTTTCCCGCTTGCCGCTATGCTAAATCCATAACCACAGGAATAAAATGCCCTCAAGATGGTTGTAGCGGTGAATTGATTGAACGGCATTCGCGGCGCGGGCTTTTTTACGGCTGCACCGGTTATCCTAAGTGCACCTATATCGCAAAAACTTTGCCGGAAAAAATAGCGGATAGTGAGAAATGAACAGATGGAAAGATACATAGAAAAATATGTCCGCTATTTAGAGATTGAGAAGAATGCGTCTAAGCATACTATGCTCAATTACCGCAGGGACCTGGATGAATTTAAAAAATTCTTAGGAGAAACGCAAATAGAGAATGTTGACTATCTGACGTTAAGAAAATTCTTAAGCGCCTTGAGGGAAAAGAATCTTAAAAGCCGCTCAATTTCCCGCAAGCTTTCTTGTCTGAGGAGTTTTTTCAGGTTTTTAAACCGCGAAGGTTTCCTGAAAAATGACCCCACTCAAGCCGTATCCAGCCCGAAGTTAGAGCGTTATCTTCCGATTTTTTTGACTGAAGATGAGGTGACAAAATTAATTGAATCGCCTGATGCAAAAGAGTTATCGGGCTTACGCGACAGGGCAATATTAGAGACCCTTTACTCTACCGGCATACGTATCAGCGAGCTGGTAGGGCTTAATCTAGAGAATATAGATTTTTTTGGCGCAGTGGTTAAGGTAAGCGGCAAAGGCAAGAAGCAACGATTGGTTCCTATAGGCGATAAGGCCCTGCGGGCAATCCGCGATTATAGCGAACAGAGAAAACAGCAAGCCCCCGCCGCATTTTTAAATAAAAATGGCAGAAGAATAACCGATAGGGGCGTGCGCTTGGTCCTTGATAAATATATACAGCGGACAGCGCTGCGCGAAAATATTTCCCCTCATTCTCTGCGCCATTCTTTTGCCACGCATCTTTTAAACCGGGGCGCGGACCTGCGTTCGGTGCAGGAGCTTTTAGGCCATGCCAATCTCTCTACGACCCAGATCTATACTCACCTGACTACGGAGAAGTTAAAGAACGTATACGATAAAGCCCACCCCCGGGCGTAATTCATTATTGACAGAGACCATTTAGAGTTCATTGAGTTCATTGAGTTCATA
>MHHA01000026.1:0-8038 GCA_001805845.1 Omnitrophica WOR_2 bacterium RIFCSPLOWO2_12_FULL_46_30 | reverse complement strand
TATCTGCCGGTGTATCTTTTAAGGCGCAAGTTCCATTCGGGATTCTTGATGCGCTTAGGTATTTTTCCTGAGAAACTAAGAAAGGAGTTCTATGGAAAACGCCCTATCTGGTTACACGCGGTAAGCGTCGGCGAGGCCCTGGCTTCAAGAAGCTTACTTGAGCATTTACATAGAGAATACCCCAAAAAACAAATCCTTATCTCTACGGTTACTCCCACCGGCAATAGCATTGCCCGCTCGCTTGCCGCAGAGAAGGACACGGTGATTTATCTGCCTTTAGACATCAGTTTTATCGTTAACCATGTTCTAAGTTTCATTGAGCCGTCTTTATTTATTATTGCCGAAACAGAAATCTGGCCTAATCTTGTTTGTTCCTTGCGTAAGCGAAACGTTCCGATAATCGTTGTAAACGCCAGGATATCCGACGGCTCTTATAAAGGATATCGCTTAATAAAATTCTGTCTTGCGCGTATCCTGCGTAAGATAAATTTGTTTTGTGTCCAGGCCGAGACCGACTGCCTCAGGCTATTGAGCCTGGGAGTAGAAAAAGAGAAGATTAAACTCACCGGCAATATGAAATTTGACGCTGTGACTGTCTCCCCCGGCTTCGCAGATTATAGGGTAAAAGCAGGGCTAAATGCTAACGATAAACTTCTTGTAGCAGGCAGCACTCATCCCGGAGAGGAAGAGATTATTTTAAAGGTCTATAAAGGATTATCGGCTGAGTTTCCGGATTTAAGGCTTCTGCTGGCCCCGCGTCATCCCGAGCGGTCTAAGGAAATAGAGAAGTTGGCATTGAATTATGGTTTTAACGCAGTATTTATTTCCGGCCTGCCTCCCCCGCGCGTAGCCGCGGGGCAGCCTGCGGCTGTATTTATCTTAGATACGATTGGCCAGCTTATCTCTTTTTATGCTATTGCCGATATTGTTTTTGTGGGAGGCAGCCTTATTAAAAAAGGAGGGCACAATATTTTAGAGCCGGCTGTTTTTGCTAAACCAATCCTCCTTGGCCCCTGGACGTTTAACTTTAGAGATATTACCAGCTTATTTTTAAAGCATAAGGCCGCTCTCTTAGTCCGTAACCAAGGAGAGCTTAAAGAAGGCATAAAGGATTTATTGCATAATCCCGCGACGGCTAAAGAACTGGGCCGGCGCGCAAAAGACCTTATCCTGCAAAATCAAGGAGCAACAGAAAGGAATTTTGGCTATATCAAGAATTATTATCCTGCTCTTGCCGCTTGAGGAGGTGAAAAATAGTTTTGAGAAATTATTTTTATAACTTGGCCGCTGCTAAGCCAGAGGGCAATGGTTTGGCTTCCGATAGCCAAAGCCATAAGCCGGAGGGCAATGCCTGCCTGCCGGCAAGGCAGGGTTTGGCTTCCAATAGCCAAAGCCATCAGAAGAAAGGTTGCCTGGCTTCTATAATAAGGTTATTTTTATTGGTTTTATCCTGCTTTTACGGCTTACTCATAAGAATCTTGAGGTTATTTTATTCCCGCGCGCCGCTAAGGTTTAATTGCAAAGTTATCAGCGTAGGTAATATTACCTGGGGCGGAACAGGCAAGACCCCTCTGGTTGAGTGCATTGCGCGCTATCTTAAAGAAAAAGGCCATAAAATAGCGATTCTCAGCAGAGGATATAAAAGAAAAAATAGGCCTCTGCGGGGAGCGCAGATTGCCAGTTCCAAGACGATGGGCGATGAACCGTATATGCTCTCAAGGAGTTTAGGCAGCGTCCCTGTTATCGTGGATGCGCAGAGGGCGCGCGGCGCAGCTTGGGCAGTCAAGGGATACGGGGTAGAGGCTGTGCTTTTGGATGACGGCTTCCAGCAATGGCGCATCAAAAAGGACTTAGAGATTGTCGTTATTGATGCTGCCTCTCCATTTGGCAATCGCCATATGATACCGCGGGGGGTATTACGGGAACCCCTTTCAGCATTAAGGCGGGCAGATATATTTGTGCTGACTAAAATCAACCTCCTTAGCCAGGATACGTCCGCACTCAGGGATTTCTTGCGTTTGATGAATCCGCAAGCAGAAATCTTTGAATCTGCATATGAGCCAATGGGCTTTTACCTCGTCTCTTCTGCCGGAAGAGACGATTCCCAGCCGGGAAGGGGCGCTCTATTAAACGTTGATGCTTTAAGAGGCAAAACGGTAACCTTGGTTTCCGGCATTGCCAATCCGGATTCTTTTGAGCATTTGATTCGCCGGTTAGGAATCGGGATCGGTTTGTCTTTTCAATTCCCCGACCATTATGCATATCAGGAGCCGCTTATGGAAGACATTGTTAAAAAATCGCGCGCTCAAAACATAGATACCATCGTTACTACCGAGAAGGACTCAGTACGTATGCCGGCGAAAACATCGGGCGCGCAGATCAGTATCTTTGCTTTAAGGATTGAATTAAAAATAACTAATAATGAAAAAGAATTCTTTAATCGAATATCCGGCGTATTTACTAATTAAGCTTTTTGGCCTGTGCGTAATTTCTTTGCCGCTTAAGCTCAATTTTATCCTGGGCAGGACAATGGGTATTCTGGGATATTATCTGCTGAAAAAGAAGCGGCGCTTAGTGAAGAAGAATTTAAAAACGGCTTTTGCTAAAAAATATAGCCTTGAAGAAATAGAACGGATTGCCAAGAAGGCATTCGTCAGCCTGTCCTTAAATATAACCGAAACGCTGGACATCCCGCGGATTGATTTCCGGTACATAAATAAGCATATCCGCATTGAGAACCAGGGATATCTTGATGCGGCCCTTAAGAAAGGCAATGGCGTAATTTTGCTTGCCTACCATATGGGAAACTGGGAATTGGCTAACATAACCTGCGGCTTGCAGGGTTATACTTATAAGGTGCTCGTCAATGAGCAGCGCTATCCTCTTTTGAACGAACTGCTTAAGCGCTACCGGGAATCCAAGGGCTGTAAGACAATTTCCCGCGGGGTTGCCCTGCGGGAAATACTGAGAGCTCTAAAACTTAACGAAGTCGTGGCTATGGTCGGCGACCAGGGCGGCAGGGATGGCCGCTTGAGTAATTTTTTTGGCCTGCCTACTTCAACGCCGACAGGTTTTGTCAGGTTTGCCCAGGCTACAGGCGCCTCGATCATTCCGGCAATCATTGTGAGGGAACGCAGGTTTTACCACCGGATTATCCTTGAAAAACCGCTGGAGAAGGAAGGCGCTGGTAATGCAAATGATGATGAGCGGAATTTAGAACATTACTTATCCGAATCTAACCGGATTTTAGAACGTTTCGTATCCCTGTATCCGCAAGAATATTTCTGGTTTTATAAAATCTGGAAGTATTCTCCTTTCAGGCAGGCGGCCATTTTAAGCGACGGAAAAAGCGGGCATCTCAGGCAGGCGCAGGCGGTTTTAAAAACCGTTTACCGTTTACCGTTTACCGTTTACCACAACAGTATTGAAATAAGATTTAGAAATCAATTTTTTAAGGTTTTGGCGCAGGTTTGTTTTTTCTTCGGGTTTGATCTATCTGAACTTTGTCTACTCAGAGAATCATACATAGCTTTAAAGGAAGCGCATCCGGATCTGGTTATTTCCTGCGGAAGCAGCTTGGCGGGCATTAATCTGGCTTTGGCAGGAGAGAATCTGGCAAAGTCAGTCTGTATTATGAATCCGGCAAGCGCAAAGAGGAAAAGGTTTGACTTAGTTATTATGCCAAAACACGACCGGCCTCGCCGCAAGAAAAATATCGTCATCACCCTGGGCGCGCTTAATCTAATTGATGAAGATTATCTTAAAGAGCAGGCTGAAATTTTAAAGTCAAAGATTGGAGATATCAGCGCAAGGCCGTCAATAGGTTTATTAATCGGAGGCGATACGAAAAAATACCGGCTAACCCAGGGTATTATGAACCAGGTGATTCAAGAAATAAAGAAGGCCTCTCTGGATTTAGACGCGGATATCCTGATTACTACCTCGCGGCGGACTCCGCAAGCAATTGAAAAATTGCTGAGAAAAGAATTTTCAGGTTTTAAGAACTCTAAACTCTTAGTCATTGCCAATGAAAAAAATATTCCTGAAGCGGTCGGCGGGATCCTGGGTATCGCGGACTTTATCCTGGTTTCCGCTGAGAGCATATCCATGGTTTCCGAGGCGGTTAGTTCCGGTAAGTATGTAGGAGTTTTCAGGTTAAAGCCGAAAGGCCTGAATTTCAGGACAAGACACGAGCTATTCTTAAAGAATTTAGAATCCGGGGGATATATTTATAGTATGAAAAAAGATGCTATTGCGGATAGAATTAAGTCCACCTTATCGGCCAGGCCTGCGCTAAAACGGCTCAACGATAGGCTTCTGGTAGAAGAGGCGCTAAGGAAGTTGTTATGAGCCCCGCACCTTCTGCATATGCAAAGGTTTTAGAATTTAGAAGCCGGGGGATGCTTAAATGAAATGTAAGATAAATGAAAAGAAGGTGGCGGGGTGAAGAGCTTACAAATACTGCCCGAACTTGAATTAGGCGGCGTAGAAACCGGCACCGTAGATTTAGCCAGGTATCTGGTTAATCATCACCACAAGACGGTAGTGGTTTCTGCGGGAGGTGAACTTGTCCAGACGCTTGAGTCCTGCGGCGCCGTGCATTATAATTTAGCTGTGCATAAGAAGTCCTTGTTTTCAATGCTGCGCTGCGTATTCCGCTTAGCCGAAATCATCCGCGAGGAAGGCATTGAGCTTGTGCATGCGCGCTCCAGGGTTCCTGCCTGGATTGCCTATGCCGCCTGCAGATTGACCCATACGGTTTTTTTAACTACCTGCCATGGCTATTACTCAAAACATCTGATGAGCCGGGTGATGGGCTGGGGAAAGTTTGTCGTTGCCCCCAGCCAGATAATTGCCAGGCATATGATTGATGATTTTGCCGTTAGCGCCCAGCGGATAAGGCTTATACCGCGCAGCGTGGACAGGGAGAAGTTTACCTTTATCCCGCCGGAGCAGAAAAGCCGCACCGAATTTGTAGTCGCGATAATCGGCAGGCTTACTCCTCTAAAAGGGCACATTCATTTTATAAAGGCAATGCAGAAGGTCCGTCGGGTCATTCCGAATATAAAAGTGTGGATTATCGGAGCTGCTGCAAAGGGCAAGCCCCATCACCGGGAAGATTTAGAGCTTTTGGTAAAACGTCTTGGGCTTTCGGATATAGTAGAATTTTTAGGCAAGCGCCGCGATATTCCAGAGCTGCTTTCTAAAATCAATCTTTTAGTTTTAGCTAGCACCGCTCACGAGGCATTTGGCAGGGTAGTGCTTGAGGCTCAGGCAGCGGGAGTTCCGGTAGTGGCCACGAGGGTAGGCGGAGTGGTAGATATCATTGATGACGGCGTTGACGGAGTATTGGTTACGCCTGGAGACCCGGACAGTATGTCAGGCGGCGTGATCAAGGTTTTGAAGGACCAGGAACTAAGTTCTATGTTAGCCAAAAATGCATATGTAAAAGTATGTTCTAAATTCTCGCTTGAGAAGATGGCAGAAAAGACCCTGGAGCTCTATCATGAGGCAGTTTCTGCTAAAAACATCTTAGTCATAAAACTGAGCGCCCTCGGAGACCTGATACTTTCCATACCGGCGCTGAAGGCAATCAGGAAGGCGGAGCCTTCGCCAAGCAGGATAACCTGCCTGAGCGGGAAAGCCCTCGCTCCAATCCTTAATCATTGTCCTTATATTGATAATATCATCATCTATGACTTCAAAGACAGGGATAAGGGAATTTTCGGCCTCTTAAGATTGGGCAGGCAGTTAAGAGACAATGATTTTGATTTTGTAATTGACCTGCAGAATAACCGCAAGAGCCATATCTTAAGCGCTCTTTCCTTTGCTCACTTAAGATATGGGTATAAAAACGGAAAATTGAGTTTTCTGCTCAATAGGAGAGCGGCCGAAGATAAATTTGTCCTGGCCCCCATCGAGCATCAGTTCCGCATTTTAAAAATGTTGGGCATAGAACTTAAGGATAGAAAGATTGAGCTCTGGCCTTCCAAAGAAGATATGAAATATATAGACACATTCTTAGAATCAGAATGGTTAAATAAGGGGCAGCCGCTCGCCGGGATACATCTTGGTTCTTCAGGGCGCTGGCTTACCAAGCGCTGGCCCCTGGAATACATAGCCCGTTTATCCGAAAACTTAGCGGGAAAAGATATCAGAGTAGTTATAACCGGCGAACAGCCGGACCCTGAGGAATTGAAAATGCTTAGAGAATTAGCTAAGAAATCAAAGCCGATTATTGCCTGCGGCAAAACGACTATCAATCAACTTGTCTGCCTGATCAGGCGCTGCGGTGTTTTCGTAGCCGGAGATACCGCGCCTTTACATATAGCCAGCGGAGTTGGGACGCCGGTAGTGGCTCTCTTTGGCCCGACTGACCCTAAGCGCCACGCGCCTTCAGAAGATGTTACTATACTGCGTAAGGAATTGCCTTGTCAGCCCTGTTACAAAGCGGAATGCGCTACGATGAAATGTATGAAGCAGCTTAAGCCCGAAGAAGTAGAGGAGGCAATGTTAAAACTGCTCAAGGGTAAGGAAGGCATATGAATATCTTAATTCTCGCCAATCATTTTAACCCCGGCGGCATATCCAGCTATATTTTGAACTTAGGCCAGGGATTAGCGGCGAGGGCTCATAAGGTATATGTGGCATCCGGCGGCGGCGCCTGGCTTCCGAGATTAAAAAGATATAACCTTGAGCATATTTATCTTCCTTTGCGCACCAAGTCAATTATGAGCCCCAAATTATTTTTTGCCTGCGCGGTTCTCGGCAGGATTTTAAAAGAAAAAAAAATTGATATAATGCATAGCCAAACCCGCATAAGCAGCGTTTTAGCTTTATGGGTTTCAAGGAAAACATCCATACCTTTTGTCTACACAGCCCACGGATTTTTAAATCCGCGCTGGGCGAGACGAACGTTCCCCTGCTGGGGCAAGTTAGTTATTGCCATATCGCAGCCGGTCAAAGAGCATTTGCTGCGGAATTTTGGCCTTGGCGAGGATAGGATACGATTGGTGCATAACGGGATTGATGTTAAGAGAAACCAGAAACTAGTAACCAGAATGAGATTAAAAAAGGATATGGATTGAAAGAAGGTCCGATTGTGGGGATAATTGCCCGTTTATCCGAAGTGAAAGGGCACAGGTATCTGCTTATGGCAATGAAGAAGGTCATTGCGGAAATTCCCGATGCCCAGCTTTTAATAGTCGGGGAAGGCCCTATAAAGAAGGGTCTGCAGGGTTTAGCTAAGGAGCTCGGGATTATCCAGAATGTTTATTTTATTCCCGCAGTTTCTGACACGGTTGAACCGCTTTCAGTAATGGATGTCTTTGTTATGCCATCGCTTGAGGAAGGCCTGGGCCTCTCTATAATGGAGGCGATGCTTGCGGGGGTAGCGGTAGCGGCAACGGATGCGGGAGGCATAAGCACCCTGGTTAAGGATAACCAGACAGGTATCTTAGTTAAACCGGCTGATGCGCACAACTTAGCCCTGGCGATAATTGAGCTCATAAAGAATAAAGAAAAGGCTCGCAGCTTAAGCAGCTCTGCCAGGGATTTAATCGTCAGGGAATTTTCTTTAGAAAAGATGGCTCGCGAGACAGAAAAGGTGTATGGGGAATGCCTAAGATAATAGTAAAGACGGTATTAATAATTTGCGCAGTTTTAATTTTAACTTTTGCTTTATGGCTTGGATTTGTAGTCAGCCGCCACTATAGCGTTCCTATCCTGATGTACCACTATATCAATGATGAAGAGCCGTCCAGGAGCAGGCTCGGCGTGAGCCAAAAAAGTTTCCAAAGGCAGATGCGCTTCTTAAAGGAGCATAAATATAATGTCCTTGCCTTAGATGAATTAGTTGATTTAATAAAATATAAAAAACGCCTCCCGCCAAATACCATCGCCATTACTTTTGATGACGGCTACCTTGATAACTATACCAATGCCTTCCCGATTTTGAAAAAATATGAGCTTCCGGCAGCGATTTTTGTAGTGATTAACAGGATTGGTAAACGTTTAGGGCAGGACGAGTATATGGACT
>MHHA01000025.1 GCA_001805845.1 Omnitrophica WOR_2 bacterium RIFCSPLOWO2_12_FULL_46_30 | reverse complement strand
ATCTTCTGAAGCGGCACGCAGCGCCTTGCCAAGCATAGTGCAGCTTATAAAAAAACGCAGGGCGAGCATCATCGTAAAACTGGTAATAACGATAAAACTTTGCATAAAGGTAATGCGAAAGGCCCCTAAGGTTAAGGCCGAATGCTTAAAGAATACAGGAAAACTTTTGTCAACAGGGCCCCAAATAAGCATCAAAACATTCTGCAGGATAAACGATACTCCGATAGCGGTAATAAGGCAGGCAAGCCTTGGCGATTTGCGCAGCGGACGATAGGCGATGCGTTCAATAATGGCTCCGAGCAGGCCGCAGCCTGCCATCGCCACAGCAAACATCAGGACAAGCGCCCAGACATTGCTAAGGCCTAATGCATGAGGAAATGCTCCAAAGACAGCTAATCCAAGGAATGCGCCTGTGATAAAGATTTCACCGTGCGCAAAATTAATCAGCTGGATAATGCCATAGACCATCGTATAGCCAAGGGCTATAAGAGCATAAATCATTCCGATAACCAGGCCATTAATTAACTGCTGTATAAAAGTCTCTATCGGACTCATTGCTTGGCAGGGCCGGCATATTCAAAGGCAGAGTTTTTCACCCGAAAAACACCGATGAGCTGGATGGTAGAATCGCCTTTTTCATCAAAGTTGGTTACGCCGACAATCCCGGGGAAATCTTTAGTTGAGCGCACCTGGGCAAGAATAGCTTGACGGTCGAGTTTTGCGGCTCTACGAATGGCCTCTATGATAATGTTTGCGGCGTCATAGGCATAAGCGCTATACGGCCCCATGTGCTGCCGGCCAAAGCGGGAATTATACGTTTCTATGTAATTCTTGGCGCTTGCGATACTGTTTACATCCGCGCCGATAAAGGTGCAATATACTCCTTCGGCATCCTCTTGAGCAAGGTCTATAAATGCGCTAACGTAGATACCATCACCCCCCAGCCATTGCGCGCTAAGGCCAAGAGACCTTGCCTGCCTGACTAACAATGCCCCTTCAGGGTACATTCCTCCAAAAAAGATAACATCCGGAGAAAGCGCCTTTATCTTCGTTAATAACGGGGTAAAATCCTTTTCCCCCTGCATAATCCCCTCATGGCCAAGGACGCTTACTCCTAAACGCCGGATTTCTTTCTCAAATTCATCCGCTATTCCCTTGCCATAGGTGGTCTTATCATCTATGACAAAGACCTTTTGCGCCTTTAACTGCTGAAAGGCAAAATATGCAGCTTGAGGCGCCTGGATATCATCAGTGGCGCAGGTCCTGAAAAATGTATCGTATCCTTTGCGGGAAATTTCCGGGTTTGACGAAGAGGGGGAGATTTGGGCAAGCCGGGTATTTTGATAAATAGGCGCCGCCGCCAGGCTGCAGGATGAATTCACGTGGCCAACTACTGCTACGACGTCAGGCTCAGAAGCCAAACGTTTAGCCATCGCTACGGCCTGAGAGGGATTATGCTGATCATCGAGTGAGACGATTTCAAGTCTATAACCGGGGATAATTTCTCCCTGGGCGTTAGCTTCATCAACCGCAATTTGTAAGGCATGCAGTTGGTCCAATCCCAGGCTTGCCTGGTCACCGGTAATCGGCCCGACACAGCCAATCTTAATCACTCCTGTCTTCTTAGCGCCAAGGCTCAGCGCGCTAAGCAAACAGCACATTACAATGAGTATTTTTTGCTTCATCTTTTAGCCCTTTCTTTATACTTAGATAGCGCCCTAAACCTCTCCCTGCCGCTGATAGATTATGACTATACTATGCTTAACATTGCATCTATTGCCTTCCTGGCTTTTTTGCGGATTTCATCGGGGACCATAACCTCATCTTTCATCTCTTCCAGGGACCAGAAGACCTTTTCTAAATTGGTGCGCTTCATATTCGGGCAAACCGCCAGCTCTGATGCAGGATAAAATTTCTTTCCCGGATTATCCTGCTGAAGGCGGTAAACTAAGCCTACCTCGGTGCCGATGACAAACTCTTTTGCCTCAGATTTTTTCACATACTCGCAGGTTTTACCGGTTGAAAGCGCCTCATCAGCTAAAGCAATAACCTCAGGGGTGCATTCCGGATGCACAATGACCTTTGCCCTGGGATGCTGCCTTATGGAGCGGATGATATCTTCGGGCAAAATCTTTACGTGGGTCGGGCAATAACCGTCCCAGGCGATCAGGCGCCTGCCGGTTCTCTTAGAGACAAAATCAGCTAAGTATTTATCCGGGACGAAAATTATCTCCTCAGCGTATTTAAAGCTGGAAACCACAGCCACTGCATTGGTTGAGGTACAGCAGATATCCACTTCTGCCTTTACCTCTGCCGAGGTGTTTACATAGGCCACCACTGCCGCTTTCGGATGCCGGTCTTTTAATTCCCGCAGGTCGGAAGCAGTAATCATATTCGCCATCGGGCAGCCGGCATTCTTATCCGGCATAATTACGATTTTATCCGGCGAGAGTATAGAGGCGGTCTCAGCCATAAAGTGCACCCCGCAAAAGACGATAACCCTGGCATCCGCCTTTGCGGCAATACGGCTTAACTCCAGAGAATCTCCTCTATAATCCGCAATATCCTGCACTTCGGGCAATTGATAATTATGGGCTAAGATAATAGCCTTTCTTTCCTTTTTTAATTTCTGGATCCCCTCAACGAGCTTCTGCATTGTTCAACCCTTTTTCAATAATTCCTCCGCCGATGACTTCCCGCTGCTTATAGAAAACTGCTGATTGCCCCGGGGTAACGGCAAATTGCGGCTTAGAAAATACGGCCTTGACTCTATTTCTGCCTGAAGGAATAATCCGCGAGGAAACTTCTTGGTGATTATATCTTATTTTTACACTCAGGGCAACTGCTCTTTTTATGGCTTTATGAGTAAAACTTAAATCGCCGGCGATTAAACCGTAAGAGAGCGCCTCTTCCTTTTTTCCCGCAATGATAGTATTATTCCTGGCATCTATCTTAGTTACATATACAGGATACCCCAGAGCTATGCCTAAACCTTCTCTCTGGCCAATGGTATAAAAAGGAATTCCCTTATGTTCGCCCAACACCTGCCCCTTTGTATCCAGAATCTGCCCTGGATTTATATTCGTGTAAATTCGGTTCTTTCCCGACCCTATATCATCTTTTCGGATGTCGGGATCCCGACTCAGCTTAAAGAGATTCTGTCGGGACATTCGCGTTAATTCGTGTTTAAGGAAGTTACGATAATCCGCCTCGGGTATAAAACAAATCTCCTGACTTGCCGGCTTATCTGCGACGGATAAACCTAAATCCGAAGCTAACTTTCGCACTTTATCCTTAGTCAAATTACCTAATGGCATCAAGCTCCGCGCCATTTGCTTTTGGGTTATGCGGTATAAAAAATAACTCTGGTCTTTAAATTTATCTCTTGCCTTCTTAAGCCGGAAAATTTTCTTGTTCTTATCAAATTCAATCCGGGAATAATGGCCGGTAGCCAGATATTCTGCCCCCAGGCTTTTGGCCTTAGCTAAAAGCGTACCAAACTTTAAATACTGATTACAGCGGATACAGGGATTGGGGGTTCTCCCGGAAAGATATTCAAGAATAAAATCCTGGATGACTTTCTCCTCCAGGAATTTATCAAAATTTAAGACATAATGTTTTATCCCTAACTTATGCGCCACCCGCCGGGCATCTTCAATCCCCTCAATCCCGCAGCAAGAAGGCCTTTTTTTGTCCGACTCTTTTAAACCAAAGCACATCGTGATACCGATAACCTCATAGCCCTGCTGCTCTAAAAGCGCAGCCGCCACTGAAGAATCTACTCCACCAGACATCGCCACTACCACCCGGGTTTTCATAAGCACTCTCTTGTCGCTATCAAATCCACCCCTAAACCCAGGAAATTATTAACAATAACATCTCCCGGCTTAACCGGCTTATTTATTCTAATTTTCTTAATTTCTGCCATTGCCTCCAGAAGTTTTGCCTTTGGCAGAGGCCTATCTGTGCGCACCGGAATCATTTTTAAAGCCAAACCTTCACCCAGAACCGCAGAGGTTAAGACCCTCATTGGATTTTCAATTTCAGCAAGGCAATAGCTTTCACCAGCCTTACATTGGTTACCGCTCACTTTAACCACGCGGCAGTTTTCAATATCAACTATTAGCTCACAACTCTTAGGGCATTCTATACAGGTTAGATTTTTGTTCATTTTAATCCTGCAGGGATAGTCCTTCCTGAACCTCTTATTAGATACTCTGCCGCCTGCCGGCCGGCAAGGACGCTGTCCTTAGTTACCGAATCTACCAAATCATATATTCTAAAAGCATTCCCGCAGACAAAAAGCCCGGCTATGGAAGTTTTGTTTAATTCATTTGATACCGGAGTATTGGTTTTCTTATCCATCTTGGCCTGGGCCATCTCAATCAGCTCATTTTCCGGAATAAGGCCCACGGAAATTAAAAGGGTATCGCATTCTAATTGGAATTTTGTTCCCGCTATTTCCTGAAAATTCTCATCCACCCTGGCCACGTCAATTCTTTCAACTCTATTCTTGCCATAAATTCTGGAAATCTTATGCTGTAGATAAAATGGTATTTCAAAATCCTCAACACACTGGACAACATTCCGCACCAGGCCCCTTGCCTGTTTTTGAATCTCAATCACTGCTTTAACCTTTGCCCCTTCTAATACAAAACGCCGCGCCATAATCAAGCCGATATCGCCTGAGCCGGCGATAACCACTTCTTTGCCCGGTAGGAGCCCTTCAATATTTATCAATTTCTGGGCAAGCCCGGCAGAAAATATCCCGGCCGGCCTTGCGCCTGGAATGTGGAGCATCTCGCGGGTCCTTTCCCTTGCGCCGGTTGCCATAATCAGCGCTTTTGCTTTGAGCTTTTGAATCAGGCCGGGCTTTATAAAAGTCAGTATTTTATCTTTAGTAAGATTAACCGCAAAAGATTTCAGGCTGATTTCAATTTTGTCTATAGCTTTGACTTTGTTAATAAAGCGGCCGGAGTATTCCGGCCCGGTCAAGACCTCCTTAAAATAACTGATTCCGAAGCTGGTATGAACACATTGATTTAATATTCCGCCGAGATACTGATCCCTTTCCAGTAAAAGGATATCGCTCACTCCATTCTCATAAGCAGAAATAGCCGCCGCCATACCTGCCGGCCCTCCTCCGACTATAACCAAATCTTTCTCCAGCATTAAGGTGTCCTCTCTTCCTTCACTATTTCCGAACCCAGCCCTCTTTTGCTAACGGCAGTCAAGGGGGTATTTGTTTCTTGAGAGAGTATTTTCATGAGCCTGGTGGTGCAAAAAGTGCCGTGGCACCTGCCTCCTTGAGCCCGGGTCCGGAATTTTATCCCGTCAAGAGTCCGCGCGCCGCCAGCAATCGCATCGCTGACTTCTCTGGCTGAGACCAGCTCGCACCGGCAGACAATATCTCCAAAACTTGCGTCTTTGCGGATAAACCTTTGGGTTTTTGATAAAGGAATATTAAACAAATGAATTGGTTTTTTGCGCTTGCTATGAAAGATAATTTTCTTTCTCAAATTCAATCCATTCTTCTTAAGCATAGCGCAGACCATCCTGGCAATAGCCGGGGCAGCGGTTAATCCCGGGGACTGAATCCCTGCCACATTGATGAATCCCGGCGCTTTGTCTTCATAGCGGATGATAAAATCCTCTCCGGCAACCGGCCTGAGTCCGGCAAAATAGGCAATGATATCGGCTTCATCTATGGCCGGGACTAACCTTTTCACCGATGAAAATACCTTTTTTAACCCCTCATCGCTTGTAGACAGGTCATCTTTGTCTTTGGCATCCTCGGCAGTAGGGCCAACCATTGGATTCCCGTCAGCGGTCCTGATAACCAAAATCCCCTTTGATGTCTTTGAGGGCAAAGGGAAGAGCAGATGCCGGGTTAGGTTTTGTTTTTTCTTATCCAGAATAAATTCTTCACCCTTACGCGGCCTTATCGTAAAATCATCAATTCCTGCCATTCGGGAAAGATCGTCTGCGTAAAGACCTGCGGCATTAATAACATAGCTTGCCCTGAAAGTTCCTTTTAAGGTTACTATTTCAAAACGGGCGTTCAATTCCCGGGCAGGCGAAAGCGATATAATGTTTTCCACTTTTGCTTGAGTATGAATTTCCACGCCGTTTCGCACCGCATTTTCACAAAGGGCATAGACCAGCCGGTAGGGGCTGATGATGCCGGCAGTAGGGGCATAAAGCGCAAGGCGCGCCTCAGGAGAAAGGTTAGGCTCATTTTCTTTTAGCCATCCGCGGTCAACTATCCTTAACTCAGGAACGGCTAAGGCCTCGGCTTCCCTTTTTAACTCTAAAAGCCTGGGCAGATCCCGTTCATCAAAAATAACTATTAGCTCTCCTGCTTCCTGAAAATCAACCCCCAATTCCTTAGCAATGCTTCGGGTTAAAATATTTCCCTGAACGCATAATCTACCCTTGAGTGAATTTGGCGGATTTTGCGTCCCCGGATGGATTATGCCGCTGTTTGATTTGGAAACCCCAAAACCGCACTCAGCTTCCTTCTCAAGCACAGCGATATTGAGTTTATAGCGCGAAAGCTCCCTGGCAATAGAAGCCCCTGCTGCTCCTGCGCCGATTATCGCAACATCATATGAATTCATACAAATGATTTATTGTTACTCATATCACTTAGAGAAGCCGCTCATCTTGTTAAGTCAGAGAGGGTTCTTTTGACCGCATCAAGCCATCCCTGATAAAACCTTAGAGCAGTTTTACGGGACATCCCGGGGCTGAATACCCTATCTTTCTGCCAGCATTTTTTTATTTCATCCGTATCTTTCCAATATCCTATTGCCAGCCCTGCCAAATAGCCAGCGCCTAAGGAGGTAGTTTCAATAACCTTTGGCCTGACAACCTCTATCCCCAGGATATCTGCCTGAAATTGGCAGAGAAAATTATTCCTCACTGCGCCGCCGTCAACTTTTAAACTCTTGAGCTTTAAACCCGAATCTTTTTGCATCGCAGCCAGGACGTCTTTAGTCTGATAGCACATTGCCTCAAGCGCTGCCCTCACCAGATGATTCGCCTTTATGCCTCTGGTAATTCCAAAAATAGCGCCCCGGGCATTCTGGTCCCAGTAAGGCGCGCCCAGGCCCACAAAAGCCGGCACAAAATAAATACCGGCATTGTCTTTAACTGAACGCGCCATCTTCTCG
>MHHA01000024.1:26428-28278 GCA_001805845.1 Omnitrophica WOR_2 bacterium RIFCSPLOWO2_12_FULL_46_30 | reverse complement strand
CTGAGCTCTCTGACAAAGAATATGACGACAGGATGCGCAGGTTAAAAAAACTGGAAGAAGAATTTCCCGGCCTGCTCAGCCCTGATTCTCCCACCCAGAGAGTAGCTGCCGGCATTCAGGAAGGCTTTAAAACAGTAAAACATAGGCAAAAGATGCTTTCCTTAGATAATACCTATTCGTTTGAAGAGCTAAGAGATTGGGGCGAGAGAGTTCGTAAGGGTCTAGCTAATCAGGAAATCCAATATGTCGCAGAATTAAAAATAGACGGGGTGAGCGCCAATCTTACCTATAGAGACGGTTTATTGGTTAGCGGGGCAACCCGCGGAGACGGCGAGAGCGGAGAAGATGTAACCTTAAACATTAAGACGATTCGCGCAATTCCCTTACGCCTGGAAACCGAAAAACCGCCAAAACTTATTGAGATAAGAGGCGAGGTATATCTGGAGCTGAAAGATTTTGCCGCGATCAACAAAGAGCGCAAAGCCCAGGGCGAAGTTTTATTTGCCAATCCGCGCAACGCAGCCAGCGGCTCGCTGAAATTGTTAGCTCCCGGGATTACCGCTAAAAGGAATCTCAACTTCTTTGCTCATTCATTAGGAGAGTTAAATAACGGAAAATTTTCTACCCAATGGGAATTTTTGCGAGGGCTTAAAAAATACGGTATGCGGATTAACCCTGAAAGCAGACTCTGTAAGAGCTTAGATGAGGTATTTGAGTTTTGCGAACTCTGGCAGGAAAAGCGAAAAAAACTAAGCTATGAAATTGACGGCGTGGTGCTCAAGGTAAATTCTTTAGAAGCACAGATTAGCTTAGGTACGACCTTAAAGAGCCCCCGCTGGGCAGCAGCGTATAAATTCCCTGCGCACCAGGTGACCACTAAGCTCAAAGGTATCATTGTTTCTGTAGGCAGGACCGGCGTGATTACGCCTGTGGCGGATTTAGAGCCGGTGGAATGCGCCGGAGTCACTATTCAACGGGCAACCCTGCATAATTTTGATGAGATAGGGCGCTTAGGAGTTAAAATCGGCGACCGCATTGTTTTGGAGCGGGCCGGTGAAGTAATCCCAAAGATTATAAAGACGGTTGAGTCGCTGCGCAGCGGTAAGGAAAAAACCTTTAAGGTTCCCAGAAAATGTCCGGTTTGCGATTCGGCAATCATAAAGGAAAAAGAAGAAGAGGTTGCTTACCGCTGTATTAATCCGTCCTGCCCGGCACAGCTTGAAAAAGGGCTGGCGCATTTTTCCAGCCGCTCGTGTATGGATATTGAAGGCATGGGCGAAGCGGCGGTAAGGCAGCTGATTGAGAAAAAAATGGTCAGGGATTTCGCAGATATATATTCTCTAAAAAAAGGCCAGCTTTTAATTTTAGAGCTTTTTAAAGATAAAAAAGCGGAGAATTTAGTTCTGGCAATAGAAAATAGTAAACACCGCGCATTGGGCAGGCTTATATACGGCCTGGGTATTCGGCATGTTGGAGAAAAGGCAGCATACGTATTGGCTGGAGAATTTAAAACCTTAGAAAATCTTGTTTCGGCTAAAAAAGAGGATTTAGAGGCGATTTATGAAATAGGGCCGGTAATTTCCGAATCTGTCGTTGCTTTCTTTAAAGAGGAATCGACTAAGAGGCTGATTAAAAAATTAGAGGCGGCAGGCGTAAATACAAAGGACGATGAACGAGCGGCAGTAAGGAAAACGCCTCTGACTGATAAGACTGTTGTCTTTACCGGTGAATTAGAGTCATTTAGCCGCGCTGAAGCCGAGGATTTGCTGCGCAAGGACAGCGGCAAGGCCTCATCCAACGTAAGCAAAGAAACAGACTTTGTGGTAGCGGGTAGAAATCCCGGCTCAAAG